>CANHNG010000202.1 GCA_947461915.1 Flavobacteriaceae bacterium | reverse complement strand
GCAACAGAAATTAAGAAAAACTTAATCATTCAACTTACAGCACCAGTAAAATGGACGCAATCCGTGGAACAAATGATTGCCGATGGCGCAACCTCATTTACAGAAGTAGGCCCAGGAAAAGTGTTAGTGGGATTGGTTAATAAAATCAATAAAGACGTAGCAACCTTTTCCGCTTAAAGAAAATAATTCTAAAATTAAAAAGCCCAATTATCATTTGACAATTGGGCTTTCTGATTTTTAAAGAAAACGGCTAACTTCTAATCTTCTGTTCCCATTTCCAAGCACTAGTCAATGCATCTTCCAAAGTCGATTTGGCTTTCCATCCCAAAACGGCATTGGCTTTATCAGTATTGGCATAAGCCGAGGTAATATCGCCTTCTCTTCTAGCTACAATTTTATACGGCAATTTTTGTCCGCTCACTTTCTCGAAAGTGGTAATCACTTCCAAAACAGAACTTCCTGTTCCCGTTCCTAGGTTAAAGGTCTCTACTTTAGCTTCATTTTTCTTGTTTAATAAGCGTTGTAAAGCAACTACATGCGCCTTTGCTAAATCTACAACGTGAATATAATCCCGAATACAAGTTCCGTCTGGTGTAGGATAATCATCTCCATAAACAGACAATTCTTTTCGCAAACCAAAACCCGTTTGGGTAATAAATGGCACTAAATTTTGTGGAACACCGATTGGCAATTCTCCAATTTCAGCTGTTGGATGCGCTCCAATAGGATTAAAATAACGCAATAAAATGGCATTGATATTTGTTACTTTCGTTACATCAGTAATAATTTCTTCGCCTATTTGTTTGGTATTTCCGTATGGCGACATCGCGATTTGGATGGAAGCATCTTCGGTAATCGGCATTTTTTCGGCTTGACCGTAAACCGTACAAGAGGAACTGAAGATAAAGCTGGCTTCGGTTTTTTGTTGCAATTCCTGAAGCAAATAAACTAAGGTATTAATATTGTTTTCGTAATACAACAACGGGTTTTCGACACTTTCTCCCACCGCTTTTGAAGCCGCAAAATGGATTACGCCCGAAATGTCACAATGTCTTTTGAAGAAATCCTGCACTTTTTCTTTGTAGCGTAGATCCAACTTTTCGAAAGCAGTATTGATTCCCGAAATATTGGCAATTCCGTCCAAAACATTCAACGATGTATTCGAAAGATTGTCAATAATGATTACTTCAAAACCCTGATTTTGCAATTCGACAACAGTGTGTGAACCGATAAAACCCAAACCACCTGTTACTAGTATTTTCATTTTATGCTTTTTATATTTTATAATTTTAGAGACGCAACGCAATGTGTCTCTACAAAAAATGTTTATTTTAGGAATTCTAGGACACTATCCGTAATAAACTTGATTTGTTCCTCGTCCAATTCGGTGTGCATTGGCAAGGATATTACTTCTTTTACCAATTTATTGGTGACCGGGAAATCTTCTTCTTTGTATCTTGAATCTAAATAGGCTTTTTGTAAATGCAACGGAATGGGATAATAAATGGCACATGGAATTCCTTTATTCAATAGATGCTGCATCAAACCATCTCTATCGGCGTTGATGATTCGTACCGTATATTGGTGAAAAACATGACAATCACAAATCTCGCAAATGCTTGGCGCAATGATGTTTTTATGTCCTTCAAAAGCTGCAGTATATTTGCGGGCTGCATTTTGGCGCAATGAGTTGTATTCGTCCAAGAAAGGCAATTTAGCATTCAAAACAGCAGCTTGAATACTGTCCAATCTTGAATTTACACCCACCACATCGTGATGATAACGCTCATACATTCCGTGGTTTACAATGCCTCGGATTTTGTGTGCCAAAGTATCGTCGTTGGTAAAAATAGCTCCGCCATCGCCATAACATCCTAAATTTTTAGAAGGAAAAAAGGAAGTTGACCCAACATGGCCAATGGTTCCCGCCTTCTTTTTAGTTCCATCCGAAAACTTGCAATTGGCTCCAATAGCTTGTGCATTATCCTCGATAACATAAAGATTGTGTGCTGCCGCAAGTCTCATAATCGCTTCCATATTTGCGGCACGGCCAAACAAATGCACCGGAACAATGGCTTTAGTTTTTGGCGTAATTGCTTTCTTGATACCCTCGATGGAAATATTCATATTGTGCAAATCCACATCTACCAAAACCGGCGTGAGTTGCAATAAAGCAATCACCTCAACGGTTGCAGCAAAGGTAAAATCGGCAGTAATCACTTCGTCACCCGGTTTTAAATCCAGACCCATCATGGCAACTTGTAAAGCATCTGTTCCGTTGGCGCAAGGAATTACGTGCTTAACATCGAGATATTCTTCAAGATTTTTTTGAAATTGGTGAACTTGTGGTCCATTAATGTAAGTGTTGGTATCAAGGACTTCTTGGATTGAAGTATTTACGGTGTCTTTTATTTTATCATATTGACTTTTCAGGTCAACCATCTGGATTTTTTTCATTTAACCTTTTATTTAAATTCAATAAAACATAATCCCGACAATTATCGGGAAGCCAAGTTTTAAATTTGGAACAAAAATAGGGATTTTAGCAGAATGATTTTATAGATAAATAAAAGAAAACGTATTTTAGCCCCAGAAATTTTTTGATATGCTTTTTCTATATAATCTCATTGTTCAGATTGCCAGTTTTTTATTAAAAATCGTGGCGGTATTCAGCCCAAAAATTAAACTTTTTGTGGAGGGTCGTAAGTCCGTTTTTGAAATTTTAGAATCCAAAATCAATGCAAACGAGAAAACCATTTGGTTTCACGCCGCTTCCCTTGGCGAATACGAACAAGGGTTGCCTGTGATTGAAAGAATTAAAGAGAAATTCCCTAATCATAAAATTGTAGTGACATTTTTCTCTCCTTCTGGCTATGAAGTCAGAAAAAATAATTTGGTTGCTGATGTCACGGTGTATTTGCCTTTGGATACCAAGAAAAATGCTCTACAATTTCTATCTATCGTTCGTCCTGAAATGGTTTTCTTTATTAAATATGAATACTGGCCTAATTATTTGACAGAACTGACAAAACTTGGAATTCCAACCTATTTAATTTCGGGTATATTTAGAAAAAACCAACTGTTTTTTAAATGGTATGGGGGATTTTACAGAACTGCTTTGAATACTTTTACTTACTTTTTTGTACAAAATGAAAGTTCCAAAAAATTATTGTTGGAATTGGGGAAAACCAATGTGGCTGTTTCAGGCGATACCCGTTTTGACAGGGTGGCTTCAATTTTGGAAAAAGACAATTCTTTGGATTTTATTAAGACATTCAAAAACGACACCTTAACCATTGTCGCAGGAAGTTCTTGGCCAAAAGACGAAAATTTATTAGTCGATTATATCAATCAAACTTCCGAGAAAATTAAGTTCATCATTGCTCCGCACAATATCAAAGAGGAACAAATTCAAGAATTGAAAAAATCCATTTCCAAAAAAGTGGTTTTGTTTTCTGAAAAATCAAATAAAAACCTGGCCGATTTTGATGTCTTTATCATTGACACGATTGGAATTCTGACCAAAATTTACAGTTATGCCGATATCGCTTATGTAGGCGGAGGTTTTGGAAATCCTGGTGTTCACAATATTTTGGAACCAGCAACTTTTGGTGTTCCAATTGTCATTGGTCCCAACTTTTCCCATTTTGCAGAAGCGACGGCTTTAGTCAATATGGAAGGTTGTATTTCCATTTCAAATAAAAAGGAGCTCATTGATGCTTTTTCCAATTTAATAGCCAACGAGGACATCCGAGATGAAAAAGGGCATATTTGCAGTACTTTTGTAAAAATGAACAAAGGAGCTACCTATATTATTATGAAAAACATATAAACGGCCAAGTCGAGCAAATTTTGTAGTCCTAATTTTTTATTTAAAGCACCCAAAACACCTCTAATCACAGAAAATGCCCCAATAAAATTAATATTTTAATAGTAAATAATCTCCGACAAGATACATAAAAGCAAAATTAATAGTTAGAGCCATGCCGCAAATAAAGGTACTGCACGACTGCATTCAGTGAATAATGACATGCTAATTCCGAAGATTGCTTTTTTATAGGAGTTAGCGGAAAAAAAGAATACTGCAAATGAACATTATTTTTTTAAAAAAAATAGAAAAAAATATTTTAACTATTAAAAAATTTATATCTTTGCCCCGAATTAATAATTAACCTTTTATATTTAATAAGATGAAAAAAGTACTTTTAAGTTTAGCCGTTGTTGCTGTTTTGACTG
>CANHNG010000201.1 GCA_947461915.1 Flavobacteriaceae bacterium | reverse complement strand
ATTTCAATTGGCAAAAATAGCGAAAAAAGGCATTCATTTATTCTTAACTATAATTTAAATTTTGTTGAAAAATCATAACATTATTTCACGATAATACAACAATGCAAATCTTACCTTTGTTTTTAAATTAAAATTTTCTTATGATAAGAAAAATAAAGCAATTTACGATTGATATTAATTTTACAAACGCTCTTAAAGCAATGCTTTCTGCTTTAATTCCTTTTTATATATTTTCGCGATTAGGTTATTCAGATATTGGTCTTACCATGGCAATAGGAGCTTTATTTACTTTCCCGAGTGACACACCCAGTAATTTAAAACATAAAATCAATGGAATTCTAGTAACGGTTTTAATTATTTCAGGAGCCAATTTATTAATCAACCTAAGCTACCCCTATCCTTTTGTTTTTTACCCTGTATTTACTTCATTAGTTTTCATATTATCAATGCTTGCCGTTTATGGACAACGTGCCACAATGGTTGCCTTTTCGGCTTTAATGACCATTGGCATTTCATTTTCCAATATCCATACAGGATGGGCAATGGTTCAATACTCGGGACTTTTGCTTGCTGGCGGATTGTTTTATCTGCTGATGTCCCTGCTGTTTTTTTACATCAACCCGCATCGTTATACTGAACTACAAATTGTGGAATGTATTAAATTGACCGCCAAATATTTAAAACTTAGGGGTGATTTATGGGAATTACATTCCGATCGAAAAGAAATAACAAAAAAACAATTGATTCTTCAGGTTGAATTGAATGGAATCCATGAAAACATTCGGGAAATTCTTGTACGGAATCGGACTAATTATGGCTCATCGCATCAAAATCGAAAAATGCTGCTGTGCTTTATCACTTTGGTAGAAATAATGGAATTGGCGATATCAACCTCATTTGACCACAATAAGTTACACCAAAAATTTGACGAACATCCAAAGATTTTAATGACTTATCAAAGTTTAGCCTACAATTTAGCCAAAAATCTAAAGTCATTATCCAAAAAAATAAGGAAAAGGAAGGAATATATTCCAAAAAACAATCTGATTGACAATTTATTCGCATTTGAAAATGCAATAACCGAGTACGAAAAAACCGTAGGGAAAACAAAAGCTTCTGAGGGTGTTCTTATGCTCACGAATATGTTGCATTATGCTGAAAAACAAGTTGAAAAAATAAAGACCCTTGAACTAGCCTATACATCAAAGGTAAAATTAAAAGACCTTAAAGGAAGAGATAAAGATTTAGAAAAATTAATAACCCCCCATTATTATCCCCTAAACACCTTAGTTGAAAATTTCAGCTTCTCTTCGCTAGAATTTAGGCATTCCTTAAGAATTACGACAACATTACTATTAGGTTTGATCATTGGAAAAATCCTTCCTTTTGAAAATGTATATTGGATATTAATTACCATTGTGGTTATTATGCGCCCAGGTTACGGCCTCACAAAGGAGCGAACTTTTAGTCGATTCATAGGAACGATAGTAGGTGGTGTAGCTGGTTTTGCTATTTTAGCCTTTGACCCCAGCATTCAAATCCTCGGTGGCTTGAGTATACTTTTTCTAATTTTGGGATTAACATTTAATCCTTCTAACTTTAAAATTGGAAGTGCCTGTATTACTTTAAATATTATTTTGCTTTTTGCCATAATGACCCCAAGCGACAGTAACATTATTCTATATAGGATTTTAGATACCTGTATTGGAGCTATTTTAGCCATAGTAGCCAATCATTTCTTATGGCCCTATTGGGAGTCTTTAAATACCAATGAATATATAAAAAATTCCATTGACGCTAATGGCAATTATTTAAAACAAATATCTATTTTTTACAACAATAAAAAAGGTATTGATTCTAAATATCGATTAGCCAGAAACCAAGCCTTTATTGAAATTGGCAACCTGATGGCTTCTTTTCAAAGAATGCTTCAAGAACCCAAATCAAAACAAGACAAATTGCAACAATTGTATAAATTTACAGTAATCAACAATGCATTTCTTTCATCGGCAGCTTCATTAGGCACTTATACACAATCACATAAAACAACTCAAGCCTCAGCATCGTTTAATATTGCCATTGACCAAATAATAAAAAATCTGGATTATGCAATCTTTCTTTTAAAAGAGCCAAATAATCCAATTGAAATAACCCCAGTGATTAGAGAAAATACTAATCAAAGTTTTTCTGGGCTAAGAAAAATTAGGGAAAAAGAATTAATGCAAGGAGAGGATGAAAATAGCGAGTCCTTTAAACTCAAAATGCAAGAGGCCCAACTTGTTATCGAACAGTTAGTTTGGCTGACTAACTTATCTGAAAACATCGTAAAAACAACTAAAGTTTTTATGAATTCTTAGAAATAGGAGCTAGTTTTAAAACATTTTTCGAGACAAATAATCCTGCAGCATTATGGTTGCCGAAATTTCGTCAATAAGCGCTTTATTTTGGCGTTGTTTCTTTTTCATTCCACTATCAATCATAGACTGAAAAGCCATTTTTGAAGTAAAACGTTCGTCAACACGAACTACTTTTATGTCAGGGAAATGATTGGTAAAATGAGTCACAAATCCTTTAATTATTGAAGCACTCTCGGATGGTTCTCCATTCATTTGTTTGGGTTCGCCAATGAGAACAGTTCCCACCTTTTCTTTGGAAAAATAATCCTTTAAAAATGCAATTGCCGTTGCAGAAGGAATCGTCGTCAAGCCTGAAGCAATAATTTGCAATTCATCAGTAACGGCTATCCCCGTTCGTTTTTGTCCGTAATCTATGGCTAGAATTCTTGGCATTTTATTTAAAATATTTCACAAAGATACACAAGAAATAAAAACAATTGGTAACCAAAAACCCATAACAATTTATCGGTTTTTATTCAAATAAAAATTCGATGCCATGAAGAATGACAATCAAATTTTCTAACAAAAAAGGGAAATATGTCAGTATTATAAGTCCAAAGTTGTTTTCAAAAAAAATCCATTTATCTTTGTCAAAAAAATATCAAAAATGAAGGAATTACAATCCATTATAGAACAAGCTTGGGAAAACAGAGCTTTGTTACAAGAAACCAAAACCACTGATGCCATTAGAGCCGTTATCGAATTATTAGATTCCGGAAAATTACGTGTTGCCGAGCCAGTTGGCGAAGGATGGCAAGTAAACGAATGGGTAAAGAAAGCCGTTGTTCTGTATTTCCCTATTCAAAAAATGGAAACCTTAGAAGCCGGAATTTTTGAATACAATGACAAAATGTTGCTAAAAAGAGATTATGCTGAAAAAGGGGTTCGTGTGGTTCCTGGAGCATCTGCCCGTTACGGCGCTTTTCTGGCTAGCGGGGTTATTATGATGCCAAGTTATGTAAACATTGGCGCTTATGTCGATTCTGGAACAATGGTTGATACTTGGGCAACAGTTGGAAGTTGTGCACAAATTGGAAAAGATGTTCATCTTTCTGGCGGTGTTGGAATTGGTGGTGTATTGGAACCTTTACAAGCCGCACCCGTAATCATTGAAGATGGGGTTTTTATTGGATCTCGTTGCATTATTGTTGAAGGAGTACACGTAGGAAAAGAAGCAGTTTTGGGTGCAAATGTATGTTTGACTGCTTCCACTAAAATCATTGACGTTACCGGAGAAACTCCTGTGGAAAGAAAGGGATTTGTTCCTGCTCGTTCTGTCGTGATTCCTGGAAGTTATACCAAAAAGTTTGCTGCAGGCGATTATCAAGTGCCTTGCGCATTAATTATTGGAACACGTAAACCTTCAACTGATTTGAAAACGTCTTTGAACGATGCTTTGAGAGAATATGATGTAGCAGTTTGATTAAAAATTATTTATAAAAAATTCAAATGAAAATAGGTTACGATGCAAAAAGAATATTTCATAATTCAACAGGTTTGGGTAACTACAGTCGTGATTTAATTAGAATTTTAAGCTCTCATTATAAAGAAAATAATTATTTTTTATACAATCCTAAACAGAAAAAAATAAACACATTAGTAATTGATGATACTATATTGGTTGAAAAATCATATTCGGGACTTCCTTTTTTTTCTATATTTTGGAGGTTATTTTCAATATTAAAATCACTTAAAAAAGATAAAATTGATATTTTTCATGGGCTTTCCGGAGAGATTCCAATAGGGTTAAAAAGACTAAATATAAAAAGCATAGTTACTATCCATGATTTGATTTTCATACGTTATCCAAAATTATATGGTTTTATAGATTATATTATTTAT
>CANHNG010000200.1 GCA_947461915.1 Flavobacteriaceae bacterium | reverse complement strand
TGTTACCGTAAATTTTGGCGACAGCAATCTAGGCTCTGGGGCAAATTATAAAAGCGAAGTTTTGGATGTAAAAAATCAAGCCAAGCAAACTCCAACAAAAACAACTCCCGAAGAGGCCATTTTATCGCAAGAAAACTCAGCCGAAGAAAGTGTTGTGATTCCGCAGAAGTTAAGGCCATTAAAACCAACGCCCTTTCTAAAAGAAGAACCGAAACCCGTTGTAGTAAAACAAAAGGTTTCCAACAATACAAGTGATGCTTTATCAAGTATCATGAAAGGGTCCAATAAAGGGGGTGATGGTGATGACAAAACTGCCGGAAACAAAGGAAAAGCAAACGGAAGCTTGAGTTCAAATGGCTATTATGGAACCGGCGGTTCTGGAGGTGGAACGGGCGGAGGAAATGGAACTGGAAACGGAATTGGCACAGGAAGCGGATATGGTGCAGGTAATGGAGGCGGCTCTGGAAATGGAAGTGGTTATTCGTTGGGAAACCGAAAAGCAATCTCAAAACCTTCTCCAAAATATACCTGCGATGAAGCAGGAAAAGTCGTTGTAGAAGTATCTGTGGATAGAAATGGGAAAACCATAGATGCCATTGCAGGAATAAAAGGAACTACAAATACGGCAAGATGCTTACTTGATCAAGCCAGAATTGCCGCAATGAATACTCGGTGGGATGCGAGCAGTGAAGCTCCGGAAAAACAAGTCGGAAAAATTGTTTATAATTTCAATTTGAATTAAAGAATAGGACACGGATGGATTGTATTAATTGGGTTGTACGGATAAAACAAAATGCCTCGATAAATCGAGGCATTTTGTTTTGTATTGTTTGTTTCGACCAACGGGAAAAATCTCATTAGGTGCTCCCTTGATATGATTGTTTCGTTCCATGCGATGATTTTACTTCGGGCTTGTGGCAATCACAAACTTTAAATTGTTTTTCACACCTATTTGCAAAACATCCACTAAATCCTGGACTTGTAGATTAAATGGAATTCTAACAATAACCGTTTGATCTTTTTCTGTATTCATTTTAGACATTAAAGTCATTTCTAATTCTTCGAATGAAACGGGCTGTTTATCTATATAGAATTTCTTGTCTTCTGTTACAGATAAACTAATGTATTGTTTGTTGGTCTTTTCATTTGATTTGGCTTTTGGCAAGGTCATTTTAATGACATTTGGATTGGCCAAAGTGGATATAATCAAGAAAAACAACAACAAGAAAAACATAATATCACTCAATGAAGAGGTAGCCACTTCGGCATGAAATCTTCTTTTTCGTTTTATCGACATCGCCTATGATTTTTGAATAATATTGACAAATTCCAATATTTGTTTCTGGATTTTCAAAGCAAAATTATCAACCTTTCCATTTAATAAATGATACCCACTATAAGCAATAATACCCACTATTAATCCAGAACCACTGCTAATCATTTTTTCGTATAATCCCCCGGAAATATTACCTATACTGATGTTTTCGGTAACTGAAATACTGTAGAATATTTTTATAACTCCCGAAATTGTTCCGATAAATCCCAATGTTGGCGCAATCCCGGCAATAAGACCAAGTTGTCCTAAATGCTTTTCCATTTCGCCAATTTCAATGTCGGCAGCACGATCCATATTAGATTCAATCTCTGCAATAGGCCTGCCAATAACGAGAATTCCCTCTTTTATAATATTCCCTGAAGCGGTATTGCTCCTTTCGGCGATTGATTGTGCCATATCCAGTTTCCCAGAATGAAGATTGTCCCGCACATCTCTCATCAAAAGTACGTCAATTTTGGAAGCTTTATGGATGTACAAATAACGTTCGATAATCAAATAAAAAGTATAAAACAACAATATTGATATTGGAATTAAGAAAATCCCTCCTTTTAAAATGAATTCTAAAACAGAGATTTCGGTATTCGGAGCAATTTTTTCTATGACTACACTTGATGCGACATTTGCGACGGTATCGGCTTGTAATTTTATTAAACTAAACATATATTATTATTTTACTCATTAATTCTAAAAATTATTTCAATTTTGCAATCAAAGATACTTTTCGATCTACTATTAAACTAAAAAAATTGAAAAATATTTTAATCCATGACTATTTATTAAAAAAATGAACTATCAAGAAACGATAAACTGGATGTTTAATCAACTCCCGATGTACCAACTTCAGGGTGCTTCGGCTTATAAAAAGGATTTAACCAATATTCATTTGCTTGTAAATCATCTTGACAATCCACAGAAAAATCTCAAATGTATTCACGTTGCAGGAACAAATGGCAAAGGTTCTACCTCGCATATGCTGGCATCGATTCTTCAGGAAGCGGGTTATAAAATAGGATTATATACTTCCCCTCATTTAAAAGATTTCAGGGAGCGCATCAAGATTAACGGAATAGAAATCTCGGAAGGATTTGTTTGTGATTTCACCAACAAAAACAAAGTTTTTTTTGAGGATAATGACATGAGTTTCTTTGAAATGACAGTGGGATTGGCTTTCGATTATTTCGCCAAAGAAAAAGTAGATATTGCCATTATTGAAGTGGGAATGGGAGGACGATTAGACGCCACCAACATTATCAAGCCATTGATTTCGGTAATTACAAATATCGCATTAGACCATACTCAATTTCTTGGAAACACACTCGAAGCCATCGCTTATGAGAAAGCAGGAATTATCAAGCCTAAAATACCTGTTATCATTGGAGAATATACTGATGAAACAAAGCCGGTTTTTTTGGCAAAAGCCAAAGAAACTCATTCTGACATTTATTTTGCCTCCGATTTGATTCAAGAAACCTATCCTTCCGACTTAATTGGTGATTATCAAACACACAATAAAAAAACGGTAGTTCAAACCATTACCATACTTAATCAAAAGCAATTTAAAATCACGGAAGCCAATGTCAAATCGGGTTTGTTGAATGTTATAAAAAACACCGGACTTGAGGGACGATGGCAACAACTGGGCGAATTCCCAAAAATTATTTGTGATACGGCGCACAACAAAAATGGTTTGGAAATTGTCATGAAGCAAATTCAAAAAGAAAAATTTGATACTTTACATATTGTTTTAGGTGTGGTAAACGACAAAGATTTAGATGAAATTTTGCCTCTATTTCCTTCTGATGCCATTTATTATTTCTGCAAACCCAATATATCTCGCGGATTAGACGTAGCAATTTTACAAGAAGAAGCTCGGAAAAACCATCTTTTAGGTGACACACATCCTTCTGTTGCAGATGCTTATAATAAAGCTAGGACAAACGCCACAAAAAAAGATTTTATTTTTATAGGCGGGAGTACTTTTGTAGTTGCTGAATTGCCTTTGAATAATTTTTGAGCTTCGTTTGTTTTTATTCGAAAGTTTATCTCTACTCCTGCATCATATCAATATGTCTGTCGTGGTATCCCAATAGGTATAATATTCCGTCTAGACCTAGACTGGAAATGGAGGTAGCAGCGTTTTCTTTTACTTTCGGTTTTGCATGAAAAGCAATTCCTAAACCTGCTAAATTCAGCATCGGCAAATCATTCGCCCCATCGCCCACTGCAATGGTTTGGTTGATGTGGATGCCTTCTTTTTCGGCAATGGATTTTAGGTATTCGGCTTTCTTGGCACCATCGACAATTTCACCAATATAGTTTCCCGTCAATTTGCCGTCCTTAATTTCCAATTCATTGGCATAAACATAATCAATTCCCAATTCTTTTTGCAAATAATCACCAAAATAGGTAAAGCCTCCAGATAAAATAGCGGTTTTATAGCCGTAATATTTCAAGGCTTTCATCAAGCGATGTGCGCCTTTGGTTATTGGTAAATTTATTGCCACATTATGCAGCACATCTTCGCTCAAGCCTTCTAATAAGGCCATACGTTTTTTGAAGCTTTCGCTAAAATCGATTTCGCCATTCATCGCTGATTCTGTTATGGCTCTCACTTGCTCTCCTACTCCAGCGAGTTCTGCTAATTCATCAATCACCTCGGTTTGAATTAAGGTAGAATCCATATCAAAACACACCAAACGCCTGTTTCTTCTGTACATGTTATCCTCTTGAAAAGAGATGTCAACATCTAAATTTCCTGAAATTTCCATAAAACTGGCAGTCATCACCGTTTTATCGACAATAGTACCCGTCACGGATAATTGTACACAAGATCGAGGGTATTCCTCTTTTTCTACGACCGAAGTTCTTCCGGTTAATCGTATGATAGAGTCAATATTCAAATTTTGGTCCGACATTATTTT
>CANHNG010000199.1 GCA_947461915.1 Flavobacteriaceae bacterium | reverse complement strand
GTTAAATTTTATCAAACATTTAAATCAAGCACATTATTATGAAAAAAATTTTATTATTATTAATCTTTTGGTGTTACTCATCAACTCTTTTTTCTCAAGCAGATAAAGTATCCATAGACAAAAGTACCTCTGGAATGAAACTCAAAGTCAATGGAAATGACATTATTATTAATGGCGTAAACTGGGATTACACCCCTATTGGCACAAATTATTCATATAGCCTTTATAATCAACCAGAGAGTGTTATTAAACAAGCTTTAGACGACGAAATGTCTTTGTTGAAAAATATGGGCGTAAATACTATAAGAGTTTATACAGGTATCCCAAAAAAATGGATTGAATACATTTATACTAATTATGGTATTTATACAATGTTAAACCATTCTTTTGGCCGTTATGGCTTAACAATCGATGGAGCATGGATTCCAACCACAGAATATGCAGATGCTAAAACTCGCCAATTACTTTTGAAAGAAGTAAAACAGTTGGCCTCAGACTATAAAGACACCAAAGGACTGTTGCTGTTTTTATTAGGGAATGAAAATAACTATGGTTTGTTTTGGGATGGAGCTGAAACCGAAGATATCCCTGTTAAGAACAGAAAGTCTACAAAACGGGCACAATATATGTATGCTTTATTCAACGAAGCCGCTGTTGCAATGAAAACTATCGACACATCACATCCGGTGGCAATATGCAATGGAGATTTATTGTTTTTAGATATTATTGCAAAAAAATGTCCGGATGTAGATGCGCTAGGTATTAATGCGTACCGTGGAATTTCATTTGGAGATATCTTTGAAAGAGTAAAAAAAGAATACGGAAAACCCGTTTTTTTTGCTGAATTTGGTTCTGATGCTTTTAACGCTGTCACTAGCGAAGAAGAACAAAATGGCCAAGCAAAGATTCTAAAAGGCAATTGGAAAGAAATTTATGAAAACACCGCGGGCTTGGGTAAAAGCGAAAATTGTTTGGGTGGATTTACCTTTCAGTTTAGTGATGGTTGGTGGAAATATGCGCAAACCAAAAATTTAGACCTTCACGATACCAATGCTTCTTGGTCTAATGGCGGATATCCTTTTGATTATGTACAAGGGGAAAATAACATGAATGAAGAATGGTTTGGTATTTGTGCCAAAGGGCCAACGAATGCGAATGGTAATTACCAATTATACCCGCGTTCCGCCTATTACATTTTAAAAGAAGTGCATCAGTTTAATCCATATGCCAATGGAAAATCATTAAGTGATATTGGTAATTATTTTGATGAAATTCAAATTATGGACGCTGCTCTCAAAGCTAGAGGAGATAAAGCTGCATTAGAAAGTCAAAAAAATGGAAAAATAAAATTCTCCAGATTAGCGGCCGAGTTTACAACTTTTAACACAGGGGGTAATTTAATTACCACACCGAGCAGCGCAGCAGTAAATAATACTAAATTCCCAAATCAACTCGGTTTTGATCATATGGAATCTTATTTTGTGGGGGTTGAAGGAAGTCCTGTATCCAATATGACAGCAAATGTAGAATTCAATATTTTGGGAAATGTGGCACTTAATCCAATTGATGAAATATTTTATGAAAACAGAGGGCGCCCAGTGGATGTTAATGGGGTCAATGGAGATATAAATTTACAAGACAATAATCGGGTGTCGTTGTATAAAGCAAGTTACAAATGGGATGAAAAATGGTTTAATCTAAATGGTTTTTATAGAAGTGGGCATTATCATTGGGGTTATGAAGGCGATTTCTTTGGGTTGTATCCTGAAGCGAATTATGGACCTAACATTGACACTTATAATGCGGCTGCCCCTTTTGGATTTGAAATGGAAGGAAAGAAATCCTTTAAAGGATTTAAATTAGCATTTGGCCCACAGCTTTGGTGGGGTGCCAATCCAGCTGCTTTACTTAAATATTCAAAAACAATTGGAAAATTTGATCTAACTGGAGTTTTTCATGAAGATTTAGAACAAAGTGGTATTGCAGAGAGCTCTGTTGCCATTCCTCAACCTAAAACAAGAAAATTCACATTAGCGGTAAATAGAAAATTTGGAAAATTTGCTATTGATTTAGGAGGTATTTGGGCAGGTCAGCCGCTCAATGGGAGAGAGTATCAAGTTATGAGAGGGAACCAAGCCTATTTAACTCAAATTAAATCCAGAGATAACTGGGGTGAAAAAATAAAATTCACTTATACAGGCGGAAAATTCAATTGGTATGCACAAGCCGCTGCTCAAGGATTAGTTGCTGGTGGTGGTGCAGACCTTACACAAACTTTCACAGGATGGAGATTGAAAGATAGTGGAAGTGGTAATCAATACAATTTTTTAAGTGGTTTCACCTATAATGTTGGCAAATTACAAATAGCCCCAAACTTTTTATGGCAGGAACCTTTAGAAGGTCCAGTTACAACTGATGTTACTGCGCCTGGCAGACCTAGAAACATACTTGATGATCCATTTGTGGTAAGAATAAATAGAAAGCAGGTAGCGGGGGAAATATTATTTACGTATGACCCAACGCCAGGAACCTGGATGTATGAATGGGATAATGACCGTTCTGAAGACGCTAAATTTGCCATAAGCGCAGGATTTGTATTCCGTCATTTTTCTACTTCACAGGATGCGGCTATAGGTTTTTTAGCGAATAGAACCGCTTTTGCTTTTCCTGGAGCTGCTCCGGCTAAAGATTTATGGGAAACCAATCTAAGAATTGTGTCAAAATTAACTCCAGATCTTGGTTTCATAGCTAGTATTTACGGAGGACCTGCACAAGGGAATGGAAGCGATGCCAGGACCATTAAGCGTTTTGGATCAGATGTTAGAATGGTGTATAAAAAAGTAAAATTAAATTCAACGGTAAAGGTTAATGATTGGGGGCCATATGATTATCACAGGGATTTTAATTTAACTTATCCAATGCAATTTATGACCGATGTTTCATTTGGAGTTGGGAAACCAGATTGGTTTGTGCTTCCTGGAACAAGAATTGGTTTTAGAGGAACTTGGCGTTCATTAGATCAATATTCTAATAGATTTTTACCAAATTTTGTCCCAGCAAACACTTATCCTGCGATACCAGTAGCAAGTCCAGTTGGATTTCCTAATGGCCAAGAATGGGAAATTAGAACCTACATTCAAATAAACATCGGTAATTAAAAAAATAGATAAAAAATGAAAACACATTTAATTATTAAATTAAAAAAAATTGGCATAACTCTTACTGGTGTATTATTAGTTTTGGGATGTCAGTATGAGGATAAAGACTTACAAGTAGCTGAATTCTCAAAAACGGCTGAAATTTTTACAGATACACCAATTGGTATGGGTACCAATTTTTACTTCCCTTACGGACCTGATGCAAATAATCCTCCAGGATCAAAACTTAATGCTTGGACGGTTGACCAAAGCGTAAGTTACAAAGGGAATGCCTCCATGCGTTTTGATGTCCCCAATTCAAATGACCCTGATGGAAATTATGCGGGGGCCATTTTTAGAGTAGATGGTACAGGTCGTGATTTATCAGGTTATGACGCACTTACTTTTTGGGCAAAAGCTTCACAAGGGGTTATTATTAGCGAATTTGGTTTTGGAGAAGATTTTTACCCAAATAAATATATTACAACTATGAAAAGTGTTAGTCTAGGTACAGCATGGACAAAATATATCATACCAATTCCAGATGCTTCAAAATTATTACAAGAAAAGGGAATGTTTAGATATGCTGCAGGTACAAATGGTACAAATGGTTCAGGTTATACGTTTTGGATTGATGAACTTAAATTTGAAAAATTAGGAACTATTGCACATCCAAAACCTGCTATTTTTAATGGTATGGATGTTATCCAGCAAACTTTTATAGGCTCTAGTATTGCTATAACAGATCTCACAGATACTTTTAATATGGCTTCAGGAATAAATCAAACGGTTTCAGCAGCACCTGGTTATTTTACCTTTAACTCTTCAAAACCTAGTGTAGCAACTGTAAATGAACTTGGAGTAGTTTCTGTTATTGGTAGTGGTACATGTATTATTACTGCTACTCTAGGTGGTCTAGATGCCAAGGGTTCACTAACGGTAACTTCTTTAGGGACATTAACGGCTGCACCAATTCCTTCACAAATGCAGAATAATGTAAAATCAATATTTAGTGATACCTATACCGCAGCAACTCAAGTTAATATTGATCCTAGATTTGGGGGCTCAACCACTAAAATATCTAAACTTACTGTAAATAATGATTCTTTTCTTAATTACTCGAATAATAATTATACTGGAATTATG
>CANHNG010000198.1 GCA_947461915.1 Flavobacteriaceae bacterium | reverse complement strand
TTTCTATTATTTATTTCCAAATTAAGACTCATCGTTTCCTTACTTATCCAGGGTTGAATCCTCGTGCCTCCCCAAGAGGTCATTATCAATCCCACAGGAACATCCAAAATTTCTTGTAATTGCCTTCCGTAAAAATAGGCAATCGCACTAAAATCTTTCGTAGTTTCAGGTGATGCTTTATCCCATTTTTTGCATTTACCTATTGTATCCAAAGCGGTGGGTGAACCATTTTCACCAATAGAAAACAATCTAATATTATTATTGTTAGAAGTTGCAACCGCCTTGTTTCCCTCAAAAGTAGGCTGTCCTGTATACCCTTTAAGCGGTTGGCGCATGTTAGATTGCCCAGAACAAACCCATACTTCCCCGAATAAAACATTCTCTAGTTTGATGCTTGATTCGGCACTTTTGAAATGGATTGTTTGTGGTTCTTTACTTAAGGTAGTTAAAACAACAACCTCCCAACGTCCGTTTTCACTAGGTATCAGAGATACACTTTTAGTCAACCAACTAGTTTTAATGGTAATTTTTTCGGCTGGTTTTGCCCAACCCCACAATTTCACAGAGGCATTGCGTTGCAACACCATATTCGAGGAAAGGATTGCTGGTAGTTTGATTTTAGCAAAACCATCTTGGATAATAAAAAGGCACACAGTTGAAACTAGGGTCAAAAATGTTTTTTTCATATTGTTAATTTTTAGTTGAAATTCCTAAGTTTTATTTGATAAAAATAGATTCCTTTTTTATTACTCTAAAATTCTTTTTCCCCAATTTCGCTCGTTGGAAGTTTATTTTTACTGGTCAATTTATTGAAATTGTAGCTAAAATTAAGTAATAAAACGTTTGTTTCATAGATATAATTGGTTGTGGTATAAAAATCATTTCCCGAAGTGGTAATTCTTTGCTGGTTCGAATCCATAGAGCCAAAGTTAATATTTTGCCATTGCAACCCTAAGCTGCCTTTTCCGGCTAAAACAGTTTTCTTCACAGCCAAATTGGGGGATAAAAACCTAGAATCTTCCCCTTGTGCCGTTGGTTTTGCCGAAGTGTAATTTACATTGGCAGTAATACTCCAATTCTTATCTAAATTAAAGGAACTATTGGCATTAATGGAATACACCCAATTAGAATTATTCACCATTGACGTTTCTTCTAAAACGTTTAAAGTACCACTAATTTTGTAATTGTAAATATTTCCACCAACAAACATCGATATCCATTTTACAGGCTTGATATTGGTTCCAAATTCCAAACCAATAAGCCTCGCTTTTTCTGCATTCGTGAACAATCGATTCAGAGTGGTTTCATCATACACACTATTTACCCTTTGGATAGGATTTTTTATGTTTTGATAATACAAGGTAGTAAATAAAGTTCCTTTTTTGAAGGTATGATTCATTCCTAATTCTACCAAATCGACAAACTGCGGCAGTAAATCAGGGTCTCCTTGCTCGAGTGTTTCAGAGTGCTCTCTTTCGGGTATTGGGTTTAATTCAGAATTATTATTGCGTTGCACTCTTTTGCTATAGCCGAATTTGGCATTCCAAGAGTTATTAAAGGTATATAATAAATTCGCTGATGGAAAAAGCTTGCTTAAATTCAAAAGATGAGGATTGTTATCCGAAGACAATACTACTTCTCGTGCAGAATACTCATACCGTAAACCGGCTACATATTGCATCTTATCTGCTTTACCAGAATATTGGGAATATACTGAATTAATATGATTGTTTGTTTTTGCAGTTCCTTTAAATTTTGAATTATCCACTGTTGAGATTGGAAGAAGAATATAATCAAAGGTGCCGTCTTGTTGATCATTTCGATATTGATACCCACTCTCCCATTTGCCATTTCCTATCGGGATAGCATAATCTAATTTAAAGCGAAAACCTGAAATAGGATTCTTATATGGATTATTAACCTCTTGTAAAATATCAGATTGTGGAGACAATCCCAAGTAGTTTTTATTGATGGTATTACCGAATAAATTAGCATATTCATAAAGCAAGGAACCCGTTAGTATTGACTGGTTTGTAAAAGTGTGGGTATAATCAAAGTTGGCTAATGTAAAAGTACCTTCTTTGGTTTGCACATTCGAATTGAAATAGGTGTTTTCATTTGAAATGGCATTGAAAGTTAAATCAGAAGTAGTGTTGTTATAAACGATGTCTGCACGTCTGGCTTGGAATTTTTTACCTACAAAAAAACCAACATTAAAAACATCATTTTTAGTAGCGGTATAAATCACCGCTGCTTTACCAGAATAATTGTGTTTATCAAAACTTCTTTCTCCACGGGAAGGAAAACGGGTAATGGTATTATTACCGAAGTTTTTGGTGAACACATTTCCTTCGCGAAAACCATTGACATCATTCCTCTGGTAGTTTGTACTGACTGCGATGTCTACTTTATTTTTTTTATAATTGATCGTAAGATCCCCTCCAAAACGTATGGGTTGTTCCAGATTATTATAATCGCCCGTACTGGGTAATCCTCCCATACTATTTGTGGCTATGGCAATACCATCCGTGTTGCCCTTGGTCGTAACAATATTTATAATACCTCCTTTTCCGTCGGGGTCATACTTGGCAGAAGGCGCTGTTATCAATTCAATGTTTTCAATAATATTCGCCGGCAATTGACCTAAAACAGTGGCTGCATCCGTCAAAACGGGTTTTCCGTTAACCAAAACCATAAAGCCATTGGATCCTCTAACGCTAATATCTCCTTGTCCGTTAACCGTTACCGAAGGTAAATTTTTCACAACATCAATGGCTGATCCACCTTTAGAAGTTTGAAATTGATCGGCTTTGTATTGCTGTTTGTCAATTTTATTATAGGAATTTGAGTTTTTACCCAGAACCACGACTTCTTCTAAAGATTGGGCAGTTCGTTTTAATTTAATGGTATCTAATTGGATTTGTTGGTTGTTTTGTACCACAATGTTTTCTAGCAAACGAGTTTCATAGCCCACAAAATACAATTTGAGTTTGTATTTTCCCGGACTGATATTTTGAATAAAAAAAAATCCATTTTTTTTGGATAACGTACCTGTTACAACTGAGGAATCAATCGAACTTAGTAAGGATACACTAGCATAATTGATAGGAGCTGAATTTTGATTGTCTAAAACTGTTCCTTTTATGGAACTATTCTGCGCTACAACAGCATTTGCAAAAAGAAGCAGTAATACTACTTTTAAGTAGGATTTCTTATTTAACATTTTTAAGTTATTTGATTTATCCTTTTTAGACTGCAATATACACAAATGGTTTATTGCTTATATAAAAACAAACCTCGAAGCAGGACTACGAGGTTTATTTGTCATGAACCTGTGGGTTCACATAAATACATTATTTCTTTTTGTCTTCATTTACACCTTCCGCTATCGAAAAATCAGCAAAACGTACCGCTTCTTCTCTCAAATCGGCCACTTTTTTCAAACTGCGGTAAATTCCCCATTTAGGGCGAATAAAATTGTTGTCAGGTCGAATCGTTTCTAAATCGGGGTTAAAATAAGAAAGCAGTTCCTTTCCGTCTTTTATCCTTTTTATAACAACCGAATACGTTCCGTTAGCTCCCACTTTTATCACTTCGGTAATTTGAACCCAAGTCCCTTCGAGTTCCGAAAGGTTCATGCTGGCGACAATAGTTTCGTTATTGTGAACCACATTGAATTGATTCACTGTTCCCTTCTTGGCCGTTAAGGTAAAAATAGGCATATCCTGCGATCCGCCAACCGCTTTTATTTGGTGCAAGTGGGTAAAATTGCTTGAAGGCTGAAATCCTTTTGGCAGTTTAAATTTCCATTGGTAGGTAATAGTTTCACCTAAAGTTCCCTTCAAATTATCTGGTGATCCGTCATAGGTTTTGATTTCTACCCTTTGTTTTTGAGCCACATCTGCGACCGGTTCATTGTCTGTTGTGCTTGTCTTATCCGCATTGATATAACTGATATGGGAATAGAATTCGAACACATTTTCTTTTAAATCGGAATCCCAAACTTCAGCGATGTGTCTTCCAAAAGAGGCATGATTACCTAATTTATTATGATCGGCTGCCTCCACAGCAGATTTTCCGGGTGCCAATACGCTACTGATTAATTCATAGGTTTCTCCTGGACCGTCGGCTTTTAGAACTACTTGGGAATGGGATAAAAAGGGAATTGAGAAAAGCACGAGTGCAAAATTAAATTTCATTAGGATAGGTTTTATTGATTTATTATTTTTTTCAAAAATATGTTAAACGACAGGAATGAGTGTATTTAATATTATAAAATTTACATAAAAAATGCGG
>CANHNG010000197.1 GCA_947461915.1 Flavobacteriaceae bacterium | reverse complement strand
TATTTCTCGCTTTTACATCTCCAAGCGAAAACTCGTCCAAAAGAAATTGCCCGTAAAAATTCATCTGGTTGTTCAATTTGTATTTTGCGGTCAATCCCAACAATGCGTTACCACTTCTGGCCGACGAAGCAAACTCGACCGAACGATAAAAAATAATAGGATTCACAAAACTCATATCAAACCCTCTATTATTAGTATCCGCCCAAACCACCGATTCGAAGAGCCCCAGATTTAACTTATTCGAAACGTTCCAACTCAAATAATGGTTTGCCATGAATTTCTTAGCATACGTTCTTTCGAGAGTAACTTCTGGCCGTACATCTTTAAGCCACATAAAGGTATTAGTGTATTTTATTTTCCAGAAGTTGGTATTCATTTTAAAATAAGGATACGGACTTGCCCCATCGCTTTCCAATAAGGAGCGGTAACCATCCCCAATAAAATTTCTACCATAACCTAATTGCAAATCGATAAATTTATTGGCTGTATAAGTTAAATTGGCTTCTGCCAAAGGGAAATCATAGGCATCGGATTTGAAATCTTTTGCTATTCCCATTCCTGGAATAATGGCTGGGTTACCACCAGCAGGTTTTATGGATTGGGCGTAGCGATTGAAATAATCAGCAAATCTTGCTTGACTTTCAAAAACAGTAGTCGTGAAACAAACCTGGGAACCTAATGCTCCTTGTAAATTGATTCCGCGTGTGTTTACAAAAGTTTTTATTTGGTTATTAGCTGTGGCTATTCCTCCTTGCAAATCGAAAATTGGATTTAGGGTAAGCCAATATCCATCCCCTTGAATTTCGACTATGTTTTCATTCCACAATTTTCTTGACCACCAACCCGTAGTGTTTTTCTTTAACTTTTCGTTCTCGGCTTTAAGGTTGTAATATTTTGAAACCTCAGCATAAGTATATGGTTTTGATGCCGTGTGATTGTTACTTCCCACTTGGTTTAAAGCACTGTCAAACTGGGCATAATAACTATGTGAAAAAGGAACATTCAAATGACTTTCAAATTGGGGATTATTAAATTTTCCATAAACAATATTGTCCAATTCCGTTAGTGCAGGCTTTACATTTTTCAGAATGGAGGCGGTCGCAACTGCTTCTGATTGTATCTCTTGGGGGTCTTTTAATGGTATCGAAATAGTAATATTAAATCTGGAATAAGTTGGATTTCCGTCATAAGTTGATGGCTCAATCGTTGAGAATTTATCAAAAACATTTTTAGCTTCTTGTATCAATGTTTCCTCAACAGAACTAACATAAAGCACTTTGAAAACTCCTTTACTGTCTACTTCAAAAAGCACCTTTACAATGCCTTGATAATTATTTTGCTTCAAATTTTCTGGAACTTCGAAATTTTGGTAAACAAACTGTTGTACTTCATCATAGAAACAGTTTTCTAAAGCCGTGGTTTGCAAATTTTCACAATCCGGAAAAACAGGAAATCGCTCGGGCGAAGATCCAGATGAAGCGTATTTATTAGGCACATTTTGTGAAAACACAAAAAATGAGCAAAAAGATAAAAACAATGTCAATAGCACTTTTCTCATGTGGTTTCTTTTTATTTAGTATTCGGTTTGAGTATTTTAGCTATTGAATGGCGGCTGTATCCGAAGTTTCTATTGGCTTTACGTCTAACCAAAACATATTGTTATTCTTTAAAATTTGAAATGCCCTTTTTTTAATAACGCCAGCGAACCACTTTATCAAACCTATTCCATAAAACAACTCCTAAAATTGCTATAGTGGCACCTGTTAAATTAGCCAAAACATCAAAGAGGTCAGCGTGCCTAGTTGTCGTAAAAAGCTCTTGGAGTATTTCAATACTTATTCCAAAACCGAATGAAAGCAGAAACGAAATCAACAAAGGTTTCATGCTATTGCTGTTGTTTAAGTGTTTTTTGAAAAACAAAAACCAAAGCAATGTAAACACAAGATGAAAAAAAGTATGAACTAATTTATCTAGATTTGAAACGGTTGCAAACGGAACATTATTCAACTGCACCAAACAGAAAAAAGCAATAATTCCGGTCCAAAAAATGGCTGCCCAAAAAAACAATTGTTTAAGCACCAATCAATTCTTTGTATGATTCACTTGAAAGTAAGGAATCTATTTCAGCACTATTTGAAATTTTTATTTTTATCATCCATCCTTGTCCGTAGGGATCCGAGTTTACGATTTCTGGTTTGCTTTCCAAAGCTTCATTGAATTCGATAATTTCCCCAGACAAAGGAAGAAATAAATCTGAAACCGTTTTTACAGCTTCAACAGTGCCAAATACTTCATCTTTTTCTAGAATTTGATCTAAAGTTTCCACTTCAACATAAACGATATCACCTAACTCTTTTTGGGCAAAATGAGTAATTCCTACTGTTGCAATATCGCCTTCAAGGCTTACCCATTCGTGATCTTTTGTATACTTTAAATTTGCTGGTATGCTCATGACAATTGTAATTAATAATTTAAATTTTTATAGGACAAATGTAACCATCTTCTATTTAAAACACATTTAGGTTTACAAATTAATTGCCAAAATTATAGCGAATCGTAAATCCAGATCGAATATTTGTCAAAGGGAAAGAGGTTGAAATTACTGCTTTAGAAAAAGAGTGGTCATAATAGAAGATGGCCGTTAGATTTTTGCTGAAGGAATAATCGGCAGTGACTTTTAAAGACCATAAATTCTGCCCACCTGCCAATTGATTGTTATCATAATCTAAATATCTAACGATGGTTTGATTGTTACGATATGACAAATCCGCTTTCAAATTGATGTCGCTTTTTATTATTCCTGTAGGAGTATCAGCTAATCTTGAGGAAAAAATCACATCTTTAAATCGATAACCAAGGCCAACCACATATTCAATCCCTTTTACTTCGGTCAATAAATTATTGTCAAAACTCATGGATAATGCTCTATCTTTTTTGATTTCGGCAAGCACTTTAAGAGAGCTTTCTAACTCAAAATCCATTCTAATTAAAGGATTAAATTGCTCTACTAAATTGACATTGGACGTTATGGTTTTGTTGAGAAAATTGCCACCTACATCAACTCCGTTTGGTTCTTTGTCGTATTCGAAATTCGATCTAAACGCATTGACAGTATAGGACGCCCTATAATTGTGTTGTAAGGAGAAGCGCTTGAAATTATTTTTAAAAAATTCATACCGCATCAATCCATTATACTTCACGGCCCAATTTGGTATGGGGAAACTTTTTAGAATTCCAAGTGAAACACCAGACGCATTACCTCCTGAATAAGCCGCTAAAAACGCTGGTAACAATACGGCTTGGTTGTTTTTTCCGTAACCAATTGGAAATCCATCTAAACCTCTTTTGGTAGGGTCATTAAGATCAATCCCGCGTTGAGTAGCTAAACGATTGGCAATAACAATTCTGTTTGCCCTAAAATCATCAAAAGCTGCAGAATAATTTTCATCGCTTGTTGAAAATGCTGTTTTTATTAATACCGTTGAAATGGAGAAATTCCCAAAACTATAAGGTGCTTGCGGCATATACCCTTTTACATCATCGACCCTATATTGTTCCGAAGAATTTTCAGAATAGGCTCTGTCCAATGTCAAATCGATTTTAAAATCCGGAAATAAATCCACATTTGCCGTTGCCTTAAACGTTCTATTTGTTACTTGAGTAAAATTCTGATTGAATTCTTGGTAATTAGTCAGCCATCCGTTTTTGGCTACTTCATATCGAACATCCTCTTGGCTTCCAAAGATAAATCCTAAAGTAGGCTTAGAGGACCCTAAGAAACCGACACCTTGGGTAAATCCGGGCAAAACGGTACCATTGTTTTGTGTGTAATTTACCTGCATATTTTTCACACTAGTCAAAACTCCAATTAGACCATCAACAAAAGGATTGTTTTTTTGCGTCTGCACATTTGAATTGACCACTTTTTCTCCAGGTTTAGGAACTGCTTTGGGCTTAGGTGCTAATTTCGTCCCTTTTTTCAATCCTAAATAGCTATAAAACGCATCCATATTAAAGGTAGTATTCAAATTATGGGAGTTTGCATTTTGAATAGTATTACCCAAATTATAAATTTCATTATCAATCTTTATCTCGGATAATGCATTAGAGGCTCGTTGCCAACTATAATCCCCTGTATAGGAATAATTCGCTTTTATAAAGCTAAATAATGGTATTTTATTAATTGGTATTTCATAATTCAACACTAATTGTTGCATGTGTTGATTGGGGTCTCCAATATCCCAATAACTATCCCAAATGGTAAAACTGTCTATCGGCTCATTATTTTCGTTCAAATAGTTT
>CANHNG010000196.1 GCA_947461915.1 Flavobacteriaceae bacterium | reverse complement strand
CCTAGAAGTTTTCTAATGTATAATGCATCATGAAATGAAGTGCTTTGGTAATTAAGCATGATGTCATCTGCTCCGGGTATTCCCATTATAAAATTACATCCCGCTGTCCCAAATAGGGTTAACAGGGTGTCCATGTCGTCCTGATCAGCCTCCGCATGATTAGTGTAGCAAACATCGCAGCCCATTGGTAATCCCAATAATTTTCCGCAAAAGTGATCTTCAAGCCCTGCTCTAATGATTTGTTTTCCGTTGAATAAATATTCAGGACCGATAAAGCCTACGACTGAGTTAACCAAAAAAGGGTCAAATGCTCTTGCTACAGCATACGCTCGTGATTCTAGCGTTTGTTGATCTATGCCGTAGTTAGAATTGGAAGATAATGAGCTTCCTTGCCCTGTTTCAAAGTACATTACATTGTTGCCTATTGTACCTCTTGACAATGATTGTGCTGCTTCATGACCTTCTTTTAATAGTGATAAATTTATTCCAAAACTAGAGTTTGTTTTTTGTGTTCCACCAATCGATTGAAATACCAAATCTACTGGGGCACCTTGTTCTATTGCTAATATAGTGTTAGTAATATGACTCAAAACACACATCTGGGTGGGAATCTTAAATTGAAGGCGAACATCGTCTAACATTTTTAACAAATTTACTTGACTAGTCACATTGTCAAAAGCAGGATTGATGCCTATTAATGCATCACCACTACCGTAATATAAACCGTCAATTACGGATGCTAAAATCCCCTTGATATCGTCAGTGGGGTGATTAGGCTGAAGTCTGGTCGATAAATGACCTTTCAAGCCTATTGTGTTTCTAAAACGGGTAATCACCTCGCATTTTGAACTGACTAGAATTAAATCTTGGATATTCATTATCTTAGAGACAGCCGCCGCTATTTCTGGTGTAATAGCTTTTTGTAGTTCAGTAAGTTCTTTTTTTTGTATTTTATTGTCAAGTAGAAAATTTCGGAAATCCCCAACAGTCAGATGTGAAATTGTTTCAAATTTTTCTTTATCATGTGAATCGAAAATCAAACGTGTTACTTCATCCTCTTCATAGGGTATTAGTGGAACTTTCAAAAATTCACTGATGGGTAGTTCCGATAATGCCATTTGTGCCGCTACTCTTTCTTGATATGAATTAGCGGCAATTCCTGCAAATTGGTCTCCAGATCTTAAAGGAGTTGCTTTCGCCATTAATTCAGCGAGTGTGCGGAAAACAAAAACATTTTGGCCAATAGTATGTTTGTACATTTGTATTTTTTTATCGATTTTTTGAAATGTAATATAGTATTTATTTAGATTTATAAAACACTTTGAATGCTAAATATCCCAATGCTATGGTCCCAAAATACCAAAATGCCAAACTCTGGTTGTAATAACTCATTGCAATAAGAGAAATTAAACCAATAACTAAAGCAACTATGGGTAGAATAGGATAGAATGGGACTACAAATGGACGTTTAAGATTTGGTTCTGATTTTCGAAGTTTTATTAGCGACATCATTGAGATCACATATAAAGTAAGTGCCCCGAAAACGGCTACAGTGATTATATCTCCTGTTTTATTTGTAAAAAGGGCGATAATTCCTAAAAGCATGTTTACAATAAGTGCATTTGCTGGAGTTTGGTGTTTTTTGTCGAGTTTACCAAGAAACTTAGGTACGTAATGTACTTTTCCTAATTCCATAGTTGCTCTACCACCGGCTAAAATAAGTCCATGGAAGGAGGCAATAAGTCCAAAAAGTCCAACTCCAATAAGCAATCGATACATCATACTGTTTTGCGAAACCACAATTGACATTGCCATTGGTAATGGAGAGTCAGACAAACTGCCATCTGCTTTATAAACAATTTTTTCCCAACCACCAACACCAATAGCTGCTATATATACTAGAACGCACAAGATTATTAAAGTTAACATTGCACTACCAAAACCTTTAGTGATATCCTTTTGTGGGTTTATAGATTCTTCAGCGACATTTGCAACTCCTTCAATACCAAGAAAAAACCAAATTGCAAAAGGGATAGCTGCAAATATACCACCCCAGCCATTTATGCTGGGATTATGACTAAAGTTTTCAACAGAAAAATGAGGGATTGTAATTCCAAAAAACAACAGTAATTCTCCTACGGCAATTATAGTAATTAATAACTCTAATGTTGCTGCAAGTTTTACACCAATTATGTTGAGTGTTGTAAAAATGAAATAAGCAATAATGGCAAAGTAGATTACGTCTATTTGTGGGAATGATAAATTTAAATAGGCGCCTATTGCATATGCAATAGCCGGCGGGGCAAAAACGAACTCTATAACTTGTGCTAATCCGGTTATAAAACCAACGTCTTTGCCAAAAGCTCTATTGGCATAATCAAATCCACCGCCAGCTTTAGGTATGGCACAAGCTAATTCAGAATAGGAAAAGCTAAAACAAACGTACATAATTGCAATTATTATAGTTGCAATACCCATGCCGTACGTTCCTCCTTTTTCGAGACCATAATTCCAACCAAAATACATCCCTGAGATTACGTAACCGACTCCTAAACCCCATAATAATATTGGTGAAAGTGTTTTCTTTAAATGTGTGCTCATAAATTTCTTTTTGTTAGTTTAATTTAATTTTTAGGTATAGGCGCATTAGTCGCACTCCTTAGTGATTGATTTCAAAATTAAAGTGGTAATCCCTTGACTTTAAGGATTATTTAAAAGGATTTCGTTCTTGCCAGACCACTTCAGGTTCAAGGTAACAAAATAATTTTTCGATAACAGTGTCAAGAATTATATTACTATGTTTCATGTATCCAAACATTTCTTGAGGTTTTGCCCCAACAGCGCTTTTGATTTCGAGAGCGGTTCTGGCAAATACAATTTCTTTGAAACCCTTGTTGATGGAATAGGCAATGATGTCGTAAAGCATATTCAAATATAGCATTTTTTCGCGTTGAATACTTTCATCATATCCCAAAAAATAGGTATCCATCACTTCCCCGTTTTTGATGATGGTGTTGAAACCAACCAATTTTTTGTCTAGAAAATAGCCGTAAAAAAGAAACTTGTCTTTTAGTATTTCTTTTAATGTGCGAAAGTGGTTTTTGGCAAGGAAAAATGTGTTGAAATGGGCGTTTTTGGCCACGTGAAAATACAAATCATAAATAGTATCTTCGTGCTTTATAATGTCTTCCAAGTGCATTTTTATTTTAACGACTCCATTCGCCTTTTTTCGGGCACGCTTGTATTGATCTCGGTATTTTTTGGATAAAGCATTGATGTAATCCTGCTCCGTTTTCCAATGGGTTGGAATATCAAAAATCATGTTGGGCTGGGTCGAAAATTGAAAATAATCTTGAAATCCAGCTTTTTGAAATGCTGCAGTTTCCTCTTGTGGAAAATCTTTAAAAGTACTTATATGTACTTTTTGACCTTTGTTTTTGAAAATCGTTTCTAATTTTTTTGAAGCAGTTTTTAGGCATAATAATGCTGTATTTTTATCTATTCGATCTGAAAACACATATGCATTTTGACCCGTTAACATGTTGTTTCCAAGAATTAAAACATGAGAACAAAAGTTTTTGAAAATACTATTTCGAATCGAAGTTTTAATACACTTGTCACGTTCTCCAAAGGACTCGAGCTTGTTTAAATCCAAAAATTGGGAAAGGGCAATTCCGACTAATTCCTTGTCTCTAAAAAAACCAATAAAATGGCAAACCATGTTTTCCGGCGCTGATTTCTCTAAAATTTTTAGATAATCTTTAGAAAGAAAAATATTATTTAGGGCTAAAACATCCCAATTAGATGGAAGATTTTCGGAAGAAAAATAAATTTGAAAGGAATAATTAGTATTCAATGGATATAAAATTAGTTGTTGTCTAAATTAATACAATAAGTTAAAAGTAGAACTATTTAGGTATATTTCACTATTTTTATAAAAACAGAAATTTATGCATATTTACAACGAAATTACAGCAAAACCTTTATTGGTAAATTTAAATAATTGGCATTTTAATGCGGGCGGAATTGAAAAGAATTTTTTATTCAAGAATTTCACACTAGCTTTAGGATTTATTGTAAAAGTTGGTGTTTTAGCCGAAAAAATGAATCATCATCCGGAATTGTTTAATGTTTATAATAAAGTACATATTCGATTAACAACACATGGCCCTAAAGGATTGACCGATAAAGATTTTAAATTAGCAACTCTGATAGAAGAAATTATTTAAAATCAGTCTTTTTTTATAAAAATGACAAGTATTTTACATTGGTTTTCTTTTATTATTTCCAAGTGCAAATACTATAACTTATAATCATAAAAGAAAT
>CANHNG010000195.1 GCA_947461915.1 Flavobacteriaceae bacterium | reverse complement strand
GGCGTAAGAAAAACTAAAATCCATTTGTTATAATTGACATACTTTTATTTTACTAAAAATGAACTAAAATATGATTCAATGGCAAAAACTAGAGATGAAATTATTGTGGAAATTAAAAAAAAACGTCCCCATTTAACTGATGATGAAGCTATACAATTATTAGAAAGCATAGAAACTTTCTGTGAATTAGTGATTAATTATACATTGAAACACGGGGATATTGAGGAAGATGAATAACTCTTATTTATTTTTTTGAATTTAATACAGATAAAGAAAAGGAAAAGTTGTCTTCGTCCTTCTCATCACATCCAAAGAAAAAATTAATACTTATATTTTTTCAAATTCAGATAAGTATTTACAAGGTATATCACTTTAATATTCCATGGATTTTTTATAACACTTTGCAAGTATTGGTCTAGCAAAACTTGTTTGACCGTTGGAAAACTCACCACTATAATGGCAATACTTTTCTTTAAAATCTTTATTCTTATATTGATTCCAGCTTTTGAATGCTTCGGCTGAAAATGGTTTTTCAGGATTAAATGATATTTTTTCACCTGTTCTAATACAATAGCCTATTTTATGATTGGTCACATTTGTTAATAATGGTTTTTTTTTATACATCTTGTGTTGGTTATCTTCTTGTATTTCTGCACCTACATTTTTTTCAAATAAACCAAATAATACTTTCTTCTTCTTAACCTCCTTAACAAAAACTGGAGTGCTCTTTTCAAAGATTTCACCAAAATAGTCAAATGCTTCAGCATCTATTGTATTATCCCCTCCTGTGTTAAAAAGCTTTCTTTCCAATAAAATGCCAACTTCTATATTGTTATTAATTGAATACTCATGCAGATTAATAGACGAGATAATACTTTTAGTTTCATTAGCATAATATTTAGCGTGCAGATTTTCTTGGTAGCGAATATTTACGTTTTGAAATCCTTTAAAAAATTCTAAATCATCATGACTCAAGCTTTTCGATAAATCTCCTTCATTTTTACCAAAAAGTACTTCAATATAAAAATCTTGATCACTCATTTTTCTCTGTAATACTTTTTTGATATCAGGATGCATTTTGATGAAAGGAGAAACTATAGTTATTATCTCTTCTGCTTCATCAAATAAGCTGATAATTTCCTTTGAAAGTGATTTGTGATTTAAAAACTTAGACATTTTTTCAATTTGATTATAAAGATAAAATTCTATTTCGACAAAACAAAAAGGAAAAGTTGTCTTCGTCCTTCTCATCACAGCTTCAGAAAACATAAAAACAAGGGTATAACAAGCGGTTCGTCAAGAGTATGCATAAATGCGTTTTTTGCCTCTCACGCCCTTGTTTTTAGCGTTCCTTAGCCAGTCGTTCAGAATTCACTTTGTGGCTGTTCACTTGTTTTCTTTGCCTGTTCTTCATGCGTCCTCAGTCGCAGCTATTCCATCCCCCTTGTAAACCCAATAAAGTTGCTACGCGGTAAATAACAAGGGGTCTGCCGCTGCTTGTGTTAGGCTCGCCTGCTAAGTCGCTCAGGCTGCGGGCTTGTCACAGTTTTTGAGAATCCTCCGCATGTGCAGTGTTCCTTTCGTTCCTACAGTCACACAGCACTTTCATTCATTGTCCTATCTTAGGTTTATGGTAAGACAAGAGTGTTCATTCTCGGGCATTGAGCCTGTCGAAATGCACACACTTGTTTCCAATTCTTTATTCTAATTCAAAAACTCCACCAAGCCCTTGTGCATACTGCATAGGTCGCCAGTTGTCCAGTCCCTGTCCATTTCTGGCTTCCACCTTCGCTCCAACTCGCAGACGGCTCGCGCCCACACTTCAGTCAACCATTCCGTATAGCTACATGGTTTCCTTTCGTTTTTCCCAACGCTGGCTCAAGGCTGTTTTCCTTTTTTTTAGATTATGGGTTTTGGATTGAAGATTTTGAACAGTATAACAATTCTTAAGTTCTTGTAAAAATGACTTCCTCCTGGTGCTGTGAATACATTCCCCTTTTTTTTCAAAAGGTCATGTATCACATCAATCCATCAGTCATCAAATCCATTCTTTCCTCAATGCCAAAAGAGGAGTTTTATCGTCATGCACGTTTCATTCATTCTCAGTCTCTTTCCTTGCCTGAAGGCTCCAATCAGCAGGTCATGTTTTTCAATCTTTGGCAGTGGTCTCTTGGCATCCATAAGGAGCGTTTTGGTGGGTAGTTTTGTCTACTCATTATTAAAAGGTTAGTTTTTAATGTATATTTGTTTTTGTTGTCTAATTACTCTTATGGCGGTTAGCAACGAGTTGTAGGTTATTTCTTTCTATAGCTGTCTATCGGTCGATTCGATTTAATTGACCACAACGTTTGCAACCAAAACTTTGGTTTTCTCCCATTTGTTTTATTTCCCTCAAATATTTACCATTTTTTGGGAAAACATGAGGCTCATGACGTTTGTTGCTACATTTAAATTGATATTTACTCATAGTGGCATTTGTAAACTCTTTTTCTGTAGTTAATATTTCAGCCGTACGCTCAAATCGTTTTATATAGTTTTTTACATCTTTTAACGTCAGTTTTGTAATGCCAAATGCTCCACAATCTGGATGAAATTTCTTCCTGGAATTCAAATTCATTTTAGTTAACGGCTTTTCAAATCTGTTTCGAAACGAATAGTCTCTAATTATAAATTCTGCATGTATCGGTTGTATTAGTTTCGGATCCTCTTTACAAGTTTTGCATGTAAATTTCAAACTGTTATATCCATTTTTATCCTTTTGAATTGATGAAAATTCTGCGTTGTGTTTTTTTGCAACATCTGTGTACCATTTTTTCATTAGCTCATTGTCTGTAACATCTATGCCCACACCTTTGCCCTGACACGTACATCCCTCTTCTTTCTTTAAAAAGACATTAATTGATCTCGATGTTGTTTTTGAACAGTCATCACATTTTAGTCTTATCTCCTGTTTGATTTTTTCAGGATCTTCAACTTCAAAGCCCAATTTTATAGCAAGCTTTATTGCTTGTGGCCATTGTTTTTTTAATTGTATCGTATATAAGTTTTTTATGATTGGTTTTATTTGATCAAACTTTGGAGGTAAACGATATTTTTTCAGGACAGTTTCATCATTAAACCCACCAAAATATTTAGTCTTAATTCCATTGCATTGATCTTTTATTTCTTGCTTTAAAGCATCTTCTGGTGTAAATGTCTTTAACTCTTTGATAACAATTAATTTGATTCCTTTCTCATTGCATAATTTTTCTTTACGTTTATCTCGCTCTTTAGATTCTTTAAGTGCTTTTTTATTGATGGTCCAATTCGTGACTATTCGATAATGCTGGCTACCATGATGTTCAAATGCCAATTTTAATTTTTCACAATAACCGTCTAATTGCATGTTATCAAGGTTTTTAGGATCCGTATTATACAACCACTCCCCTTCAAATAGTTGCTCCATATATTGCAAAACAGTGAGCTCATATTGTTTGCCTTTACAATATTTACATAAACTGCGGTTTTTAATTTGATTTGGTAATTTTAGAGTAGTTCCTTTACATATATTGCATAATATTTTTATTTTCCCCTTATACCCTTTATATACCTCACCTTCACATATACTTATTTCTGGTTCATAAGTTTTTAACCACTTTTCTATTTTGGCTATTGAATTAAATTTATTCTGATCCATGCAATCAGGACATCCAGCTCTATCTGGATGATTAGATATTTTGAATGGGTTCATATGCCCTTCTTTACATTTCCAATTGTATGCATGGCTCATAGAAACAAATGACTTATCCTGAAGTATTAATTTATGTTTGTGTTTGTCTCCCCTATTTTTGATTTCTTTAAAATCAAGTGCCTTCGAACATTCTTTACACACCCGTATATTATCTTTTTGATAATTAAAGACTCTTTTCACTTCATAAAAACGTTCCGAAAACTTATGACCATTTCTACATTTCCAATCCAAGTTTTCATGCACATTAGTCATTGAACCTGAAAGAAGAGTTAGCGACATCTTTTCAGCAAGTTTTTTTACTTCGGAAAGAGGCGTGGTTATTTTTAGTATCCTATCTTTATTCATAACGTAAATATAAATAAGTAATTAACAACCTACAACAATACCTAAACTGCATTGAAACGCAGTTTAGCTGTAACGCCATTAAACTATTTATTTTTCTTGCAGACTTTGCAGACTTTGCAATGATCATTTTTATTTTTACATTTGTTTGGTTAAAACTTATACTATGAAATTATTATTATCAGCGTTTATATTTTTATTCGTTCATTTGGTTTATTCTCAATCGGGTTTATACATTATTTCAGAAAAATATG
>CANHNG010000194.1 GCA_947461915.1 Flavobacteriaceae bacterium | reverse complement strand
TAGCCAATGAACTGGGATTGGGAATAAATGCAGGGCATGACTTAAGCTTAGATAATATCCGGTTTTTTAAGCAAAATATTCCCGGTTTACTTGAAGTTTCCATCGGTCATGCGCTCATTTCAGAAGCTATTTATCTCGGATTGGATAATGTAGTAAATATGTATTTGCAAAAATTGAAATAGAATCAATAGATATTTTAAATACTAAGCTTTTTTGTTTCATTAAATGCAGGGATTTAATTGAGTAGTGCTTAACAATTATTGGTTATAATTGTTACCTTAGCATTCTTATATTTAAAATTAGCATTTGAAATCAGTAGTTGTTTTCCTTTTATTTTGTTTTTCTGGTTTGTTTGCACAATCAAAGATTGCGATTCTGGGGAATGTAAAATCGGATGAAAATATCAATTTAACAGGAGCAAGAATAGTCCTTAACGAAGACAATAATGCCTTTTATTTTGCAACGGACACTCTAGGAAACTTTTCGGCAAATCTTAAATTAGGATTAATTAAAGTGACGGTTAAACACAAAGGTTACCTGGAAAAGCAGTTTGATTTTTATCTAAAAAAGGACACCCTGATTTCGGTTGTATTAGAAAAAGATATTTCGATTTTGGATGAAGTTGTGGTGATTAATAAAAAGAAAAATGCTGTAAGTTTTCTTTCTGGAGGCAAACTATCCTTTAATTTAAAAGAATCAATTTCGATACCTTCCATTCTTGGGACGACAGACATCATCAAGCTTTTGCAATTGACTCCCGGTGTTCAAAATTCTGGCGATGCCAATGGTTATCTTTATGTGAGAGGAGGCGACCCTGGACACAACTTAATAGAATATGCAGGTACTCCCATATATGGAATGTCTCATTTAGCTGGTATTTTTCCTTTTTACAATGCAGACCATATAGAAGAAGTTGAATTTGACAAGTCAAGTTCTAATGCAAAATATGGGGGTCGTTTAAGTTCAACCATTTCGTTAATTCCTAATAAAAAAGTTCCAAAAAAATTCTCTGTTCAAGGGAATGCTGGCTTGTTGGCTTCCCAAATTACATTTTCATTACCCATAAGTAGCCAATCAGGATTGTATGTTTCGGGAAGAAAAACATATATTGATGAAATAGGTTCCGCTATTTTGGATTCCAAAAAGAGAAATGTTCCTGAAGATGAAACACAACTAAAATACCAATTTTCGGATTACAATCTGACTTTTATATCTAAGATTGCTGAAAAGCATTTGTTTACGGTTAATGCTTTTATAAGTGGGGATAAATTAGGGATTATTGACTCAGAATTTGATCTCAATGCCAATTTGAAATGGGGAAATATGGCAATATCTTCAGAGTGGACCTATCAAATGGCAGAAAATAAATTGTTAAAAAATACGATTTACTTTACGCAGTATGCTAATGAATTAGATTTGTCTCAAGGAGCCGTTAAAATGGATATCTCCTCTTATATCCGAGACGTAGGATATTCCAATTCGATACAATATTGGATTAAAAATATCTCTTTTGAATCTGGATTTGAATATGTTATGCACGATTTGCAACCGCAAAAAATAAAAGTTTACAATATTGGGATAGCGGATATAGACAAAAAAGCCGCTGCAATAAAGGCTAATATCGTTTCATTATTTACCAATGCAAAATCCAAATTACGACATAATTTATTCGCCGAATTTGGATTAAGATTTAACTACTATACTTCGGGTTCCAGAAGCAACAAAATACTAAATCTTGAACCACGAATAATGTTTAACTATCGACCCGAAAAAGATTTTTCTTTTTTTGCGTCGTATACTCGCCAAAATCAATATTTGAATTTAATTACCACCTCCAGCGTGGGCATACCTTCCGATTTTTGGTTTGCTAGTTCCGATGGGATTCCATCTCAATCGTCCAATGAGTTTTCCATTGGATACAATCAAAGTTTAACAAAAAAAATCAACGCATCACTTAGTAGTTATTATCGTAAGATGAATAATTTGATTGAATATCCTTATGGGGTTACTCAATTTAATGAAATCACCACATTTAAAAATGACATGCTGGTTGGAGAGGGTGAATCATATGGTATAGAATGGATGTTAAAAAGGGATAGTGGTAAATTCAAAGGATGGCTCAGCTATACTTTAAGTTGGTCTACACGCCAATTTGACGAACTCAATAATGGAAATCTTTATTATGCAAAATATGACAGAAGGCACAATCTTTCCTTAGTGGGTACATTTGATTTAAATAGAAAATGGAGTTTTGGACTGACACAAATTTTTAGTTCTGGAAATCGTTTTACAATGCCAACTTCCTGGTACTTCCTGAATAATACTCCAGTGAAAGAATTTAATGAATTTAACAACGCGCAATTGCCCAATTATATTCGAACAGATATCTCTGTGAATTATTTTTTTATTAAAACGCCAAAGAAGGAAAGCACTTTGAATTTCTCAATTTACAATACTTTTAGCTTAGAAAACCCAATATATATGGTAATTCATGTGTTTTCAGACAAAGATAGAAACAACAACTTAACTGTAAATACAGATAAGAAAATATTATATAGAATTCTACCATCCCTAAGTTGGAGATTTAAATTTTAAACCATGAAAAATCTAATTTTATCTTTTTTTGTTCTGCTAATAAGTTGTAATAAAGAAGATATTACTAAACAAATTTCGGTGGAATCAAAAATAGTGGTGGAAGGCTCTATTGAAGAAGGAGGTTTTGCCAAAGTGCTTTTATCTCGAAGTGTTCCCATTGGTGTTGCTGTGGACTCAACAACCATCTTGAATTATGTGATTCGTTCCGCAAAGGTTACAGTCTCAGATAGGGTAAAAGAAGAAGTGTTGAGGCTTAAAAGAGATAATAATACAATCCCTCCCTTTGTCTATTTTGGCAATGAAATTATGGGAGAAACAGGAAAGACCTATAGTTTAAAAATAAAGTATTTAAATCGAACAATTACAGCAAAAACAACAATTCCGCTTTCGGTACCTATTTTGTCCGCTGACTATATAAAAGACAATCCAACGGATAAAAAAGGAAATATCTTAATCAAATTCAATGACCCTATAAATGAAAAAAACTTTTACCAAGTTCAAACATTGTTGATCAAAAAGGATTTAATATACATTCCCGCTATTTATGGGAATCTTAATGATGCTAATTTTGTTGACCCGGCAATTTCTTTCCAAATTTTACGTGGAAAAACTTTTTCATTCGAAGATTATTCAGACTACAAGCCATATTTTGAAGATGGAGATGTAATTTCTGTAAAATTAAGAACTATGAACAAGGCAGGGTTTAATTTTTGGAATGATTGGCAAAATGAAATTATAAATGGGCAAAGCCCAATTTTTCCCAATACAACTAGTTTGAGGTCGAATATTGAAGGTGGAATTGGTATATGGGAAGGATATGGGCAAAAAACTATATTAGTTAATACGCCATATTATTAACAAATCTCACAAAAAAATAAAGGCCGTAAAGAAAAACATTCTTTACGGCCTTTATTTAAAAATACAGTACTTGTTATCTCTCGAAAGCTTTCAAGTAATTCTCAACATTGGTTTTAAAAGTGGTAAATCCTGATGAGAAGTAAGTTTCCATTGAGACTTCAGACTGATCACCAAATCTTAAATAAGGCACTTCAGTATAGTATTGAATTAAAACGCCTGGATTTGGATAACTAGACTCCCAAGAACCATAGTAGTTGTTCCATTGTGAATACGAGTAATAAGAATAATCTATGTCGGATCGTTCGATAATATCAGCTATTTTAGTGCCGTCAATTTTAGATACTAGCGCCATTTTTATATTTTTATTAAAGGAAGCAACAGCATCACTGGACTCATTTTTATAATACGTATTCAAGTCGGAATAGTATGTTGAACTATAGTAATTTTGCGGATATGAGTTGTTTTGGTTTGAAGCATCCTGATCATTTGACAATCCTTCTATGTCCATATTAGCAACAATCATAAAATTATCCATAATTTGAAAAAGTCCATTTGCTTTTCCAAGGTATTGATTAAGATTATTGTCCTCTAATAACAAATCAATTTTTGCACTACTATTAAAGTTGAGGTTAATTAAATTTTTACCCAAATAAGTTAGTGATGATATTGCGCTATTGTTTTCACCTTTGGAAGCACTTATTTCCCATGTATATCCGTCTTTTAGTATCATTTTGAAACTAGAGGTGTCTGGAGTTTCTTTTGTGCCAGTATATGCTGCTTTTGCTGCAAAAGTAGCCACCTGAACATTGTCAATATTTAAAGTAGCATCCACAGAATTAGGCAGATAAATTTCGTCAAAAATTGATGGGGTCTGTT
>CANHNG010000193.1 GCA_947461915.1 Flavobacteriaceae bacterium | reverse complement strand
ATTGAAAAAGATGTCCCATTAGAGAAGGCATGTCTTCTTGGTTGCGGCGTTGTTACCGGTTGGGGTTCTGCTGTGTATGCAGCTGACGTTGCTCCCGGCGACACAGTTGTAGTTGTTGTGCCGATTTAGGCAGTATAAAAACACCGCTGAAGAAAGAAATTCTGGTTACCGCTCGAAAAATTTTACGTTTGGTCATTCATGAAAGCGGTAAAGCGGAATTATCAAATTGGATAACTTCCTATACCAATAAAACAGAACAAAAATTCGGCAGTCATTTATTTTCCGAATCCTATTCGAATGTGTTTTCCGTAAAAGAAGTTTCGCCAGTGTATCCAACAAATGCAATGGAAGACACCGATGGACGAATGATTCTGAGAGATAATTTTGATGCCATTTTTACAAAATATCCAGAAGCATTAATTTTTGGAGAGGATGCGGGAAACATTGGAGATGTCAATCAAGGATTGGAAGGATTACAAGAAAAATATGGCGAACTCCGTGTTGCCGATGTTGGAATTAGAGAAACAACTATTATTGGTCAAGGAATAGGAATGGCATTACGAGGCTTACGCCCCATTGCGGAAATTCAATACTTGGATTATCTGTTGTATGCTATTCAAATTTTGAGCGATGATTTGGCAACCCTACAATACAGAACCGTTGGAAAACAAAAAGCGCCGCTAATTATACGAACTCGCGGACACCGACTAGAAGGCATTTGGCATTCTGGTTCTCCTATGGGGATGATTATAAATGCCTTAAGAGGCATACACATATTGGTTCCTAGAAATATGACCAAAGCGGCTGGTTTTTACAATACTTTGATGGAAAGTGATGAGCCTGCTTTGGTGATAGAATGCCTCAACGGTTATCGATTGAAAGAAAAAATGCCCTTAAATTTTGGAGAATTCAAAACACCAATTGGCGTAGTGGAAATCCTAAAAGAAGGAACCGATATTACTCTAGTTTCTTATGGATCTACATTGCGATTGGTGGAACAAGCCGCGAAAGAATTATTGGGAAGTGGCATCAATTGCGAGATAATTGACATCCAATCCTTACTCCCTTTTGATATGAAGCATGATATTGCCAAAAGCATTGCCAAAACCAATCGTCTTTTAGTGATAGATGAGGATGTTCCGGGTGGGGCTTCGGCTTTTATTTTACAACAAATTGTAGAAAATCAAAATGGCTACAATTATCTAGACAGTAAACCGCAAACCTTAACCGCAAAAGCGCATCGTCCTGCTTATGGTTCTGATGGAGATTACTTTTCAAAACCTTCCATAGAAGATATATTCGAAAAAGTATATGCTATGATGAATGAAGTGAATCCATCAAAATACCCTAATTTATATTAAAATTCCTTATTTTATAAATTTAAATTTACCGTAAATTTTATCCATTACTTGATTTATTTCGATAGAAATTACGAATTTATAGTTTAAATAAACATAAGCTATTGTCATTAAAACAGATTTAAATAGTATAGAAATTATAGGATAAAAAGGAAAATCCCAAAAATAAAAAGCTAAAAACAAAACAAACGTAAGTGCTAAAGAATACAATGTTTGCTTGGTAAACGGATACAAATCCAAACGCTTCACTACAAAAAGTAATTTGGCCAAACTATACAAAGTAATAGACAACAAGGTGGCGAATGCTGAACCAATAATACCATAAATAGGAATAAAAATCATATTTAAGGCAATGGTTAAAAGCACTAAAAGCACTCCTAAAAACAATACTGCCCGATAATATTTAGTATTGAAAATGATAGCATTATTATTTCCTAAAATCAAATCAAAATATTTTGACAATCCAATCATAAAAACTACCAAAATACCACCAGCATATTCATCGGGCACTAATTCATATAATTTGTTAATATTTACAAATATACCCAACATCACAAATCCACCCACAACTTGTAGATTAATGGATGTTTTTTTGTATAATATATTCATTTCATCATGTTTGTTTTCGTGCATCAATTTAGCCGTTATAGGATAAACAATTTGATGCATTGCTCTACTTGGCACAGATATAACCAAGGCTATATATGTCGCCACAGAATAATAAGCTATGTTTTCTATATTCATATATTGGTTCAAGATCATTTTATCGCCATCCAAAAGTAAATTGGCCACACTTCCTGATAAAATAATATAAAAAGTATAAACCAGAACGTCCTTTACGTTATCTGGAATAGTAAATTGAAAAACAGGTTTCTGTATATGAAAGGCGTAAAACATAGTAACCAACAATGCTAAAAAATAAACAAAAGCTGTTGCATAAACAAACCCCTCTACCGTAATCCAATTGTAATAAACAGATACTATTAAGAAAAATGAAAACAAACGCAAACCAACTTCTTTTATAAAATTTCCAAAAACAGAGTGCATATGAACGCGTAACCAAGCATAAAAAATCTCAAAATAAGCCATGCACAAACCAATAAAGGGAATAAGCCAAATGTATTTTTTTACAATTATATTTTTTTTAGATAAAAAAAATACAATCTCATCAAAATAATAAAAACCAATGAGAAAAATGGGTATAATTACAGCTAATGGGAACAATACAGTAAAGGATAAAAACCGAGATCTTTCTTCATTTGTCTCATATTGAGAATAGAATTTTACTAAGGTATTCTGCATACCTATGGCAAATAAAGGCATAATTACATTGGCACTTGAGAGAATATAATTAGCTAAAGCATAATAAGTCGCCCCAAGAAAAACAGGATAAAAATAAATGGTGTTTATACCACCAATACCAAAACCAATGTAAGTTATTATCGTATTCTTTAAAGACTGATTTAAGACTATTCCCATTATTTAATTGAGGATTTTAGATTGAGGATTTAGGATTAGCAATCAATTCAACCAAGTTTGCTGTCAAACTTTTTCTGGAATACTGCTGTAAACCAATCCAATTCGATTGCAGCTTTCCTTCCAAAAATTGATTATAAAAGCCCAAAAGTACACTTTTAAGTTTCATTTTCTCGGAATAATCAAAGAATACGCCGGTATTGGTATTGGTGATGATTTCAGCAAAATCAGAACCATTGGGCCCAATCGCGACAATAGGTCTTCCAGAAACCATGTATTCGAACAATTTTCCTGGAATAATACTTTTGGTATCTTCTGAATTGATTTCGATAAGCAACAACACTTGCGATTTTCGCTGATGTGTTATTGCCTCGGAATGAGAAACATAGCCCAAATTATTCAAATATGGATTTAATCCAAATTGGTCAATGGTTTCGAATACTTCCTGGCTTACCGCTCCAATCAATTTTATCTCCAAATGCGAACCAAAATCAGGAATTTCACTAATTAATTCCACCAAGCTTTCCCATAATAGTTGCGGATTTCTATCCGAAAGAAAAGAGCCGATGTGTGCCAAAGAAAATTTGGTGTCCATTGCTTGTTTCACGACATTTTCCGTGTCATAACCATTGGTTATTACTTCGATTGGCTTGTTGGTAATGTGGTGAAATTCTGTTTTTGTAGTATTGCTGGTCACGATAATCGTATCGGCAGCATTCAAAACTTGGCGTTCCAGTTTTTTATGTTTTTTTGCGGCATAATTCGACAATCGCAACGATTTGTGATAGCCAATAGTTGTCCAAGGATCACGAAAATCGGCAAACCATTTTACGTTCAATTTATGTTTTAATTCCAGTCCAATAAGGTGTAAACTGTGTGGCGGTCCCGAAGTGACAATGGTGTCAATATCATTTTCCAAAATGTATTTTTCTAAAAATGCCACCGATGGTTTTACCCAGAAAACCCGTGCATCCGGAATAAAAAGATTCCCCCTAATCCAAAGCAACATTTTATCTAAAAAAGATTGCCTTTTCTGATTTGGTATAATTCCAGAACTGATTTTTTTGGTTTTATTCTTCGAAAAAAAGGAAGCCAATTGATAGGGTTCGAAAATTTTATGTTTGAGAACAATTGCCTTGTCTGAAACTTCATTCACCAAGTTCTCGTCAACAATGGGGTACGTTGGATTTTCAGGAACATAAACAATGGGTTGAATACCAAAATCCGGCAAATATTTCACAAATTTCAACCAACGCTGCACGCCAGGTCCGCCGGCTGGTGGCCAATAATAGGTTATGATAAGCAGTTTTTCTGGTTTCAAGTTGAAGGTTTAGTGATATTGAATTATAAATCTCTATTTAATTTTTCAAGTTCCTCAATATCTAACAAATCTTTTGGACGATTTACAGCAAACCCGCCTATAGTCAAATATTTAACTTTATATAAAGAAAAGTATTTCCAAATTTCTACTATTTGACTATTCATTGAATTATTTTGATGTTTTTTTGGCAGTTTTCAAAAGATACGAAATTTCAATAATAGCCATCAATTTTT
>CANHNG010000192.1 GCA_947461915.1 Flavobacteriaceae bacterium | reverse complement strand
ATCCCGCCAATGACGCCAATAAAGAGTTGTTGGGCTGTATTGCTCCTGTAACCAAACTCACCGGAAAAGGAAAAGGAAGTGGTTCAAAGAAAGCGTTTAAAAAGCTAAAAGTTTTGACAACAGCCGTTTTTGAGCGCAATGAAAAAGTGATTTTAAAAATACAATCAAAAAAAGAAGTATCATGAATATAGTAGATCGCGCTCAAGCGCCCACACCGAAATTTTTTAGGATTTTGCGAAGTATAGGTTTGGTCTTGTTGGCCGTCAGCGGAACGATTCTTGCCGCTCCTGTTGCGTTGCCTGTTGCGCTTGTTAGCGCTGCGGGTTATGTCGCAGTGGCTGGTGGAGTTATTTCGGCAGTGAGTCAAATGACCGTAAGCCCCCTAGCACTCGAAGGGGAAATGCGGGATATTGAAAAGATCCTTCGCAAACCTCAGGATGACAATTGGGAAGATGGAGACTAATATTTCCCTACGAGCTGGAACCGCATCCGGAACCTTTTTGAGTGTACTGCCCAATATTCTTTCGGAAGATATTGCTAAAACCATTATCTTAGGGGTCGTGGGAGCCACCGTAAGTTTTATGGTTTCGCTCCTTTTAAAGTGGTTGACAAAATCTAAAAATAAATAGTCCGGTTATGAATGGTAACCTATACTGGATTAGCTAAGAAGCCAAGTTGTAAGACCTGGCTTTTTTTATTTTAACCATTTTGGCGCTTGGCGCAGTGGCGAATTTCGGAGCACAAAACTGTCAATTCACCACAAAAGTTGATGAGAGGTATAATGTTCAATTAACCACGTCACCCGCCATTGTGCCAAACGCCTGTTAAGACTTTGCCCTTCTGTCCTCAAGTTAAACAGGTATTTAATTTAAATGTCTGTTTAAAAGTGCAGGAAGTAGTTTTTTTTCGGCAATGAAGGGAATGCCAAATGTTCGTTGTGAATACGTTCCCTTAATTGTATCTATAACTTGAATTTCTGCATTTGCACGACTTTTTAGCAAAGGATCTGAAATTCCTGCAAGCATTGATAGACTTTGGTTTATTAACCAAGCGTAAGGTTTAATCCCAGCTCTTTTTAAATCGTTTTGTAAGTCTCCTGCTTCACGCATCGGAGTTGTCTCTGGCAAGGAAACTAAAATTATTTTTGATAATGTCTGGTCTTGCAAAGCCATATAAGGGGTTCTGAGTCGCCCTGAATTTATATTGTTTCTCATAATGTCACGGTGATAACTTCCAGCTGTATCCAATAACAAAAGTGTATGACCTGTGGGTGCTGTGTCCATTACCACAAATTTTCTTTTTGCCATACTGATGGCTTTAGAGAATGCGTGAAAAACAGCAACTTCTTCAGTGCAGGGAGATTTTAAATCTTCGAGAATTAGCTTTTTAGCTTCATCGGATTGTCCTTGTCCTTTGTGTTCTAATATTTTTTCTGTGTACCGTTGTGTTTCTGCTTTGGGGTCAATGCGTTCCACTGTTAATGTTGAAGGCAGTTCACCCAACTGTTCTATAAAATCTTGTATATGTGCAGCAGGGTCTGTGGTTGTTAAAAGTACTTCAAAGCCTTTTTTTGCCAATAAAACAGCAATAGCAGAAGCGGCAATAGTCTTGCCCACACCACCTTTGCCCATTGTCATAATAAGTCCATATTTTTGATTTGAACAAAGTTCATCAACGAGTTCGACTATTCCTTTTAATACCTGAATGGAGGTTTCTGATTTCGGTAGATTATTTTCTGAAATGGATTTTTGAAGCTCCGTGTTAAATAGTGAACGTAGTTTTACAATACCTAACACATTGTAAGGCAAAAGCGGAAAAGTCTTTAATGGCAAGGTCTTCAAATTGTCTGGAATAGAATTGAGTTGCTCATTGCCCATCGTTTCAATTTTTTGAGCAAGTAAGTCATTTTTGTCTATTGCTTTGAAAACACCATTAATGTATAATAGTTGATTGCTCATCCCTAGTTCTTTCAATTCATTGCTCGTTCTCGAAGCTTCTTTTAATGAAGCTTTATCTGCCCTAGCAACGATATAAAAACTAGTTAATGACGCATCTCTTAGTCTGTTTACTACGGTATGATATCTTTCTTTTCCGCTTTTCAATGCAGAAGTTGGACCCAAACAAGACGCACCATCAGGATTTTCATCTGTGAAACTTGACCAAGCAGCAGGTAGTTCAAGCAGTCGCAAGGTGTGTCCCGTTGGTGCTGTATCGAAAATGATTATATCAAATATAGTTCCTTCAGTTTCTCCTGATACAAAACGGGAAAACTCATCAAACGATGCAATTTCAGTCGTACATGCTCCTGAAAGGTCTTCTCGTATTTTCTTTATTTCTTCCTTTGAAGAAATTCCCTCTAAAGTTCGAGTTACTCTATTACGATATTCTTCGGCTGAATTTTCAGGGTCAATGTTGATAGCAAAAAGATTATTAATTTCGTGTACAGGGATAATATTTTCATCTACTGGACTTTCTAATACATCTTTCAGGTTAGATGCGGGGTCAGTGCTTACTAACAACACAACTTTTCCTGAGTCTGCCATTTCAACCGCTGTTGCACAAGCAAGCGAAGTTTTACCTACTCCACCTTTACCAGTAAAGAATAAATATTTTGTTTTCGTGTCGGTCATAATTTCTTATTCATTTGTCTTTCTTTTTGCAAAAGTGTTGTCTTTCAGGGTGAGGCATAACTTGTAGATTGCTCTGACAAAATCATCATAATCCACAAGTAATCGGATGGCTTTGTGTTTCAAACGCTAGATTTTATTTCTTTCAAATATACATTATAATATTTCGATTTTTTTATTTAATGCAATAGCGTGATAAAATAGCTCTTCGCATTTCGTTGATAAGAAAACTTTTTTGTTTCAATTGATCTTCCTTTTCTAAGAGTAACCTCAACGCTTGGATTTGTTTGAGGTGCAGCTCGTAATCCTGCATCATTTCGTTGACTTTACAATCAAAATCTTTCTTGAAATCCTGGATGCGCAAGAAGGGAATTACGGACCCAATTAAAAATGGGTGCCAGAAGTTGGACATCCAAAGGCTGTAGGCAAGCCAGTAGACCGTTTCGGCATCCTTTTCGTCTGGGAACATAATCACAAAACTATTGGTGAAAGGTTCTTTTTGCGGTTTACCGGAGTTCATTCCTTTGTTGAGGATAAAGATTTGGTTTCCTTTGTAAACCGTGTCTTTTTGGTGGGTTTTGATGATGAAATTTAGCATAGTGTTGTTGGTTTAAGAAATTAAACATCATTTTTCGAAAAGAAAAAAGAGAAAAAAAGAAAGCCATAAAAACAGCAGCAATGACGAACGGGAACGGAGGAAGGCACGACCGACTGGAAGTGAGGAATGAATGCTAAATTTGCTGTGTTTTTTTCTCTTTCTTTTCGAGAAAATGCGCCAGCGTTATCGTTTAAGTTTATGATTCGGAATGTTTTGATTGTTTCGTTTTTTTAGCAAGGCAATCAAACACCCCCAAGCACCGCAACAAAAATGGAGTTTTTACGGAATTTTTTGTGAGGAGCGCAGTTGGCGGTGTTGCGGCAATCGAACCGCCGCCATGGACACGGGAACGAGCGGAGGGACGGAGCGAGAGAAGTGGCAATGAGCGTGACACGGCGGGGAAAAATATAAGTCAGCCTATGGCGTACCTTGATTTAGGGCAAAGCGACTGAATCAATTGATAATGGATAATTTACAATTGACAATTAATATAAAAGTGAATTGATCATAAAGGGTTGAGGGAGCGGTGCCAACCCCGATGGCGGTGCGAAAAGAGCAACCGCTGAAAAGCGGAGGGCGGCAGGCATGATACGGCTGAAATGAAGTGGAGCGTAGCTTGCGAAGCGTAACGGAATGAAGCGGTATTGTGGATGCAATCGCCCGACCGAATGCAGGAAGAGAACTTGTGAAGATGAGGAACGAACAGCGGAAAAATGAGGTTGCCTATTTTTTGGCTGCCTTATTTTTTGTGCTGTGAAGTGTCTGTGGAATGGAGGAAGGAACGACCGACTAGAACAGCCGAACGGAACAAAGGGAACGACCGTAGAGAGACCGATTGATTGCTTCGTCTGTTCTAACAAAGCGCTCTGGCGCAAGTGATGTTCATAATGAATAGTAAATTCTAAATGGGAATTTTTATCTATTCAATAGTAATAAATTACTTCAATGGTAATTTTATGGATTCTAATTTGATTTTGGCTATTTCAATGTTTTTATTATTTATGCTGACTTGCAATAAATCCTTTAATTTGTTGTGTAGTATCTTATTTTGTTTATCAATTTTTTATGGCTCTTTCTATTAGTCTGACAGAGTTTAAATGCAATTCGAATGCAATAACACCAAAAAGATGGTTTTAGTTTCCAAAGTTTTCTCTACCTATACATCGAAAAAATATTT
>CANHNG010000191.1 GCA_947461915.1 Flavobacteriaceae bacterium | reverse complement strand
AGGGAGCCTTTAAACGAACTGGGGAAAGGCTTAAACTTGGTGCGATTTATAGAAAGCAAGGTGCCTATACAACATTTTGTAGACAATATTCACGGCAACATTTTCGAGTCCTTGGTTGGGGCAATTTACCTTGACAAAGGCTACGAATACTGCGAAAAATTTATTCAAAAAAGGGTTGTTATACCTTATGTAGATATTGCCCGATTGGAAGGAAAAGTAATTAGTTATAAAAGTCTGCTTATAGAATGGTGCCAAAAAGAAAAGAAACATTTTCACTATGATATTTTTGAAGACAATGGAATTGATGGTCAAAGATTGTTTGGCGTTAAATTAAGCATTGACGATAAAGTAATTGCAAAAGCTAGAGCGACCTCAAAAAAGAAAGCAGAGGAAAAAGCCTCCCAACGGGCCTATTTTGCGTTTCAGGAAAAAATTGACAACAAATAATATCAAATCCACTAAAACTAAAACGTTATCGTTTATAAAATAACGAAAACATCAGTTTTATAAAGAGCGATACTTCGTTAGAAATACTATATTTACACCTTATTTTTTCATGAATATGGCTATTCATAAATTAGATCTTGGTGAATTTGACGAAATAGATTATTATCTTATTGCTATTCATACCTCATTAGAGGACTATCGGCTAGCATTTTTCATCAATCAAAAACTGCCGATTAATTTGAGTAAAAGTAAGAATGAAATTCAGATTAACATAAAAGAAGGAGAAACAAAATTCTCAAGATATTATTATCATAACATTGAAAAAGCGATTTCTTGGAATTTAATCCAAAATAAAGGCGAAGTCGTTCAACAAAAAAAAGACAATGGCCAAAATCTATTTTCAAATCTGACTTTGGAAGTGGCAACAAAAGTGTATTTGCTTCCAGAATTTAAAAAAGTAGATTATTTTTTAAAGATAGAAAATCTTGATGAAACAATGAACGGGACAAAAATTCAGACTGCTTTAAATGCCATTGATAACATATCGGCAATTTATACAGTTGAAACGAATAAAATAAAATCAAAAAACAATTTAATTTTTTAATACAAATGCTTACAAACAAAAAAACCAAAATTGTAGCCACACTAGGACCTGCATGCAGCACCAGAGAAACCATAAAGGATATGGTTGACGCAGGGGTAAATGTGTTTAGAATAAATTTTTCTCATGCTGACTATGAAGATGTTAAGAAAAAAATAAATATTATTAGAAGTCTTAATGAAGAATTTGGTTATACTACAGCAATTCTAGGGGATTTACAAGGGCCAAAACTTCGAGTGGGTGTTATGGAAGATGGCGTGGTTGTAAATGATGGTGACCTAATTACTTTTACTACCGCTGAAGATATTCTTGGAACTGCCCAAAAAGTTTTCATGAAATACCAAAACTTTCCGAACGATGTAAATCCTGGAGAAAGAATTTTGCTTGATGACGGTAAACTTATATTCGAAATTGTAGAAACCGACAAAAAATCAGAAGTAGTAGCACGAGTAATTCAAGGTGGCGAATTGAAATCCAAAAAAGGGGTGAATCTTCCAAACACGAAAATATCTTTGCCTGCGATGACAGAAAAAGATATTGCCGATGCTATTTTTGCCATCGGTCAAAATGTAGATTGGATAGCACTCTCTTTTGTTAAAACTCCCAGAGATTTACAAGATTTACAAGAATTAATTGCCAAACATTCAGCTTATAAAATTCCGATTGTTGCCAAAATCGAAATGCCGGAAGCCTTAGAAAATATTGATAAAATTGTTGCTTATTGTGACGGTCTTATGGTAGCTCGTGGAGATTTAGGGGTCGAATTACCTGCTCATGAAGTTCCTTTGGTTCAAAAAGAATTGATTCGTAGAGCGAAAACGGCAAGAATTCCTGTTATTGTGGCCACACAAATGATGGAAACAATGATTACCAGTCTGACTCCAACTCGTGCTGAGGTAAATGACGTTGCTAATTCTGTTATGGATGGGGCAGATGCTGTTATGCTTTCAGGGGAAACCGCAACCGGTAATTATCCCGTTCAGGTAATTCAGAAAATGACACAAATCATTGAAGCAGTTGAGGATTCTCCTCTTATTCAAGTGCCACAAAATACCCCTCAAATAAAAACAAACCGTTTTATCACCAAAATAATTTGTCATCATGCGGCCCTTATGGCTAACAGCATCAAGGCCAAAGCAATTTGTACTTTAACAAATAGTGGGTATACGGCTTTCCAAATTTCAGCCTGGAGGCCTCAATCCCATATCTTGGTTTTTACTTCCAATAAAAGAATTCTAACCAGTCTTAATTTATTGTGGGGGGTGAAATCATTTTATTACGATAATTCAGTTAGTACAGATGACACTATTACTGACATAAATCAAATCGCTAAAGAAAAAGGATTTGTTGAAAAAGGAGACTTTCTTATTAACTTAGCAGCGATGCCTATAAAAGACAAAGGTATGGTCAATACTTTAAGAGTTTCTGAAATTGAATAGTTTCAAGCCTATCCAATAATATCAAAAACCTTCCCTAAACGGAAGGTTTTTTGTTAAAAGGCAAATTTTAACTGTACCACGACCTCCTTTTTTTCTTCGGGGTTTAAATGGCTTAACGAGATTCCCAGCAACCGAACGGAGTCCTTCATTCGCTCTTGAAACAATAATTCCTTTACGGATTCTAAAATTAATCCCTTATCCGAAATGAAATAAGGCAACGTTTTACTTCGGGTTTGTTGTGTGAAATCGCTGTATTTTATTTTCAACGTAATTGTTTTTCCAGCAATATGGTACTTTTTTAGTCGTTTTTCCAATGAGTTGGCAATATTTTCTAGCTGTTCTATCATAAAAATTTCGGAAGACAAATTAATGTCAAAGGTATGTTCGGCTGCCACCGATTTGGTTATTCTATCCGGTTTCACTTCGCTATTATGAATTCCCCGAACTACGTTATAAAAGAAATTTCCTGATTTTCCGAAATGTTTTTCCAGAAATTCTAAGGATTGACGCTTTAAATCCAATCCAGTGAAAATACCCAATTGATACATTTTTTCGGTGGTTACTTTCCCAACTCCATAGAACTTCCTGATGGATAACTCCTCCAAAAAAGAGATTACTTCATCTGGATTTACCGTTTTTTGACCGTTGGGTTTATTATAATCACTGGCAATTTTGGCGACAAATTTATTGACTGAAATCCCTGCCGAAGCAGTTAGCCCCACTTCGTTTAAAATGCGTAATCTAATTTCTTGAGCCAATAAGGTGGCACTTGGGTTGCCTTTTTTGTTTATAGTGACATCGAGATAGGCCTCGTCAAGTGACAACGGCTCGACCAAATCGGTGTAATCCTGGAATATTTTTCTTATTTTACTAGATATTTCTTTGTAGCGTTCAAATCGGGGTTTTATAAAAATTAAATCAGGACAATTCTTTTTGGCCAAAACTCCACTTAAGGCACTTCGGACTCCAAATTTTCTGGCTTCATAACTTGCCGCAGCTACCACACCACGGTGTTCTGCTCCACCCACAGCAATAGGTTTTCCACGCAAGGCAGGATTATCCATTTGCTCTACTGAAGCAAAGAAAGCATCCATATCGATGTGTATGATTTTTCTATATGGGTTCATTTCTGGCATAAGACAAATTTATGTAAAAATTATTACCCAAAGATACCCGAAGATTTTTATACATTTGATGAAGAAAACTAGAGAAAAGTAAAACCACCACGAATATCTTCAAAAGATTGCTTCCGCTACAGCGGAGCAGTCTTACCTTTTAATGATAAAATGATAGAAATAGAAAGAAAATTTTTAGTCAGATCAGAATCCTTCAAAAAGGAAGCTTTTGCCCAAAACAGAATAGCGCAATGCTATTTGAGTTCCGTTCCAGAACGCACAGTTAGAGTTCGCATAAAAGAGAACAAGGGGTTCTTGACCATAAAAGGAGCCTCAAATGAGATGGGCTTGTCACGGTTTGAATGGGAAAAAGAAATTCCTGTTGAGGAAGCGGCAGCATTATTAAAGTTGTGCGAAAAAGGAGTTATTGACAAAACCCGGTTTGAAGTAAAAAAAGGGAATCACATCTTTGAAGTTGATGAGTTTCATGGTGAAAATGAAGGGTTAATAATAGCTGAAGTAGAGCTTAAATCCGAAAACGAAACTTTCGAAAAACCTAATTGGCTAGGGAAAGAAGTCACCAATGACTGTAGATATTACAATTCCTATTTGAGTAAGAACCCTTTTACGCATTGGTAATTATCGGATAGTGTCATCAAATTAGAAGAGTAAGCCTTTATTTTTAGCTTCTCGGACCAATTCCATATCACTATCTTCTTTAATATTTAATAAATCCTTTAAATTTTGTTTTCTTTTTTCTATGGCTTCTAAAGAAATAGGGATGTATTGCGAAATATCCGTAATCT
>CANHNG010000190.1 GCA_947461915.1 Flavobacteriaceae bacterium | reverse complement strand
TTAGAAACCAATCTAAAGAAAAAGAATTAAACCACATGCAAAACCTACCTAAAAACAAAAAAATAATCCTCTTTGACGGCGTTTGCAATCTATGCGATTCTGCTGTTCAGTTTGTCATCAAACACGATAAGAAAGACGTGTTTCGGTTTGTGGCCTTGCAATCGGAATTGGGACAACAAATCCTGAAACACATTGGCATCAACCCAATGAATATTGACAGTGTTATACTGTATGAACCCGGAATTGCCTATTATTACAAATCTCAGGCCGCATTGGAAATCACAAAAAGTCTTGGTGGGTTTTTCCATTTTGGGACTGTTTTCAGGATTATCCCAACTGGAATCAGGAATAATCTCTATGATTATATTTCTAAAAATCGGTACAAGTGGTATGGCAAAAAGGAAAGTTGTTGGGTTCCAACCCAAGATTTGCAGGACAAATTTCTATGAGTTTTAACAAAAAAACCGACTCGCTGTAAACGGATCGGGTTTGTAATTTAAAAAGAAGATTTTTAACTTCGAATCAATTTTCTGTATTTCAATCGTTTTGGAGTCAAGTCGCCACCCAAACGTTTCTTTTTGTTTTCTTCATAATCAGAGAATCCACCTTCGAAATAATAGACTTCAGAGTTGCCTTCGAAAGCCAGAATATGGGTACAAATTCTGTCTAAAAACCATCTGTCGTGAGAAATCACTACGGCACAACCTGCAAAATTCTCCAATCCTTCTTCTAATGCACGAAGCGTGTTGATATCCAAATCATTCGTAGGCTCATCTAATAAAAGTACGTTTCCTTCTTCTTTCAAGGTCATTGCAAGATGCAAACGGTTCCGTTCACCACCCGAAAGCATGGAAACCTTCTTGTTTTGTTCCCCGCCGCCAAAATTGAAACGCGATAAATAAGCACGAGAATTAACCTGACGGCCGCCCATCATAATCAACTCCTGACCGTCGGCAAAATTTTCCCATATCGATTTGTTTGGGTCAATATTCGAATGTGCTTGATCAACATAAGCTATTTTCACCGTGTCACCAATTAGAAACTCTCCAGCATCTGGTTTTTCTTCACCCATAATCATTTTGAAAATGGTCGATTTACCGGCACCATTTGGCCCAATAATCCCAACTATTCCCGCCTGTGGCAGTTTGAAATTCAAGTTATCATACAATAATTTATCTCCAAAAGCTTTTGCTACATTTTTGGCCTCAATGACATTGGTTCCCAAACGTGATCCATTTGGAATATAGATTTCCAGATTTTCGTCCAGTTGTTTTTGGTCTTCGTTCAAGAGTTTGTCGTAGTTCTGCAAACGCGCTTTTTGTTTCGTTTGACGCCCTTTAGCTCCCTGACGAACCCAATCCAACTCTCTTTCCAAAGTTTTTCTGCGTTTGGAAGCCACTTTTTCTTCCTGCGCCATACGGCTTGATTTTTGATCCAACCAAGACGAATAATTTCCTTTCCAAGGAATCCCTTCTCCTCTATCGAGTTCCAAAATCCAACCGGCCACATTGTCCAAGAAATACCTGTCGTGGGTAACCGCAATGACGGTTCCGGAATACTGCGCTAAATGCTGTTCTAACCAAAGGACAGATTCAGCATCCAAGTGATTCGTGGGCTCATCCAAAAGCAAAACATCAGGTTGTTGTAACAACAAGCGACATAAGGCCACCCGACGACGCTCCCCACCAGATAAATTCTTGATGGGCGTGTCTGCTTCCGGGGTACGCAAGGCATCCATGGCAATTTCGAGTTTGGTGTCGATTTCCCAAGCGCCCAAGGCATCAATTTTATCCTGTAAAGCGGCTTGACGATCCATTAACTTGTCCATTTTATCGGCATCCTCATAGTTTTCAGGAAGACCGAATAAATCGTTTATGCCATTGTATTCTTCGAGAACTGCCATAGTATCGGCTACCCCTTCTCTCACAATTTCGATAACCGTTTTAGAATCGTCCAATTGTGGATCTTGTTCTAAATAGCCCACGGTATAACCCGGTTGAAAAACCACATCTCCCTGATAATTTTTATCGACTCCCGCAATAATTCTCAAAAGAGAGGATTTACCGGAACCGTTTAGACCTAGTATACCAATTTTCGCCCCATAGAAGAAACTCAAATAGATATTTTTAAGAACGGGTTTGTCTGCTCCTGTATACGTTTTACTCAATTTCTGCATTGAGAAAATCACTTTTTTATCGTCTGCCATTTATGTTGGAGTTTTAAAATTTGTTAATCCTATTACACTCTTCCCTTTAAGGAACTAAATACCCAGGCGTTCGCCAAAAAACCAACGCCAACGGCTGCAAATCCCCAGCCTGCTATATCGTCATAACGGAAAGCCCCCAATCCTATGAGCAACAGCCCCATTAGAATCATTATTAAAGTGGCCCACCCTAAGATAGTGTTTTTGTTCATTCCCATAATTGCGGTATTAGTTTTGAAAGTTGCAAATATCGATAAAAAATCAATTGCTAGGTTGTAAACGATAAAACAATTTATTGAAGAATATCATTACGATAAACCATAAAAATTTTAAAATAGACAGTTTTTAATTATTTGTTCAAAAACCTTATTTTTCAATAAAAATGAAAATTAAAATATTGATATTCATTGTTTTAATATTTAAAAATGTAATTTTCTAATTTTAATAAATTGTTACCTTAGTATTAAGGTCAATAATAATTGTTAGATAATGGATTATTATGTCAAAAAAAAATATATTTTTGTTGATATTATAAAATATTAATCTGTTATGAAGAAGTTAATTGCTACCACGATACTATTATTTACATTTTTTACAATTTCTGCTCAGGAAATAATTTCAAAGCAAAAGAAAAACGAATATAATAAATGGTCTGTCGAAGTAAACATAGGAAATAACAAGCCAATCAAACCTTTTAGTAAAGGTTATTCTTCTTCAGCAGATAATGTTTTTATGAAATTTCCTGTATTCAATCATTTTGACATAGGGCTACGTCACATGTTCAGTACTAAATTCGGTATTAAACTAGATGCTGGATCGGATATTATCGAAAATCAAAAGGGAAGTGATTCAAAACCTTTTCATTCTCAACAAAACATAGTCTCGCTACAAATGGTTTACAACATAGGCAAAGACTTTGGTTTTGAAGGATTTACTAACAATAGATTTGGATTACTGGCACATTTTGGTATCCAATCTTCCCAACTCAATGGAAAAACTTCCGGGAAAAAAGTGTCCGAATATAATGGTGGGATTATGTACGGTCTAACACCACAATTTAAAATTTCAGATCGATTCGCAGTTTCACTAGATTTTTCGTTTTTAACCAATACCCGTCAGCACTTAAATTGGGATGGAAATTACTCCACTGTTAGTGGTAATCTAACAGGAAATATTAATTATTTCAAACTGGGTTTTAACTACTATTTGGGTAAAAATCAAAAACATGCAGACTGGTATAACAATAGAATACCTGCAGACATAGACCCTGAAATCGAGAAGAGATTAGATACCTTGGATTCACTATTAAAAGATACTGATAAAGATGGAATTGTTGATCATCTTGACGCTCAAAACAACACTCCTGAAGGGGTTGCTGTAGACTCCAAGGGTAGATTTTTTGACTTGAATAAAAATGGGGTTCCAGATGAATTAGAAGCTATAGCTAAAGATAGTAAAGACGGAGCGAGCTCTTTTGATATGTCCCAATCTGATGCCCTGAAAATGCTAGTCGAAAATGGGTATATAAACATATTTTACGACGTAAATATGGACGAACCTAATGCAGGTTCAACCAATAATATTTATTACATCATTAAATTCTTGAAGTCCTATCCAAATACTAAGGTTACACTTATTGGGTATACCGATATTACCGGGAATGCAGCTTCTAATTTAGAGCTAGCCCAAAGAAGAGTGGAAAATCTGAAAAAAGTATTGATGCTAAAAAGTATTGATGAAAATAGAATTTCTATTTTTGCAGAAGGAATTGATAATGACAATAAAACCTCTGATAACACAAGCCTTCAATTGGCAAGAAGAGTATCCATAATCCTGGAATAAAAGGAATAGTAATAACTCAGTCATACCACATTGAGTTGATTAAAATCATTAAGCAATAAAAAAGGTTTTCCTCTGGAAAACCTTTTTTATTTTAACACTTTCTAGCTAGCCGTAAGCATATTGTTTTTATCTAAAACAAATTAACGATAAAAAGTTGTAAAACACTTGTAATGAATGCTTTAATTTACTAAATTTAATAGTGTTTTATTTCGTGTTATTTGCAGAATCGTAAAAAAACAACTGTTTTTAAATTTAAGAGAACCCCCATTTCTTAATATAAATAAACCTAGCGTATCGGATGAATTTTGAGAAAGATTTTTAGTCGTTTTTCCATTCGATATTTTAATGATTCCCAGGGAAATGAAATCGACTTCATATCATTTTATTTCCTTTTGCTAAAAACAGAAAAACTCATCCTAGGCTTTTAAAAATTGCATT
>CANHNG010000189.1 GCA_947461915.1 Flavobacteriaceae bacterium | reverse complement strand
TACGGATTGCCATTCCAGAAAATCGAGAATATTATTGATACTATTGAAAAAACACATTCCCTTCAACCCGACCGCTTGGCTTTTTATAGTTATGCGCATGTTCCTTGGATAAAAGGAAATGGACAACGTGGTTTCAAGGACGAAGATATACCAAAAGAAGAGGAAAAACAGGCGCTTTACGAAGTGGGGAAAAACCTACTATATGAAAATGATTATTATGAAATAGGAATGGATCATTTTGCCTTAAATACGGATAGCTTATATCAATCTTTCAAAAATGGGAATTTACACCGCAATTTTATGGGGTACAGTTCGTCAAGAACGCAGTTGATGATAGGCTTGGGCGTTTCTTCCATAGGTGACAGCTGGTACAGTTTCGCCCAAAATACAAAGGTATTGAAAGAATATTACCGACTGTTAGAATCCGATAAACTTCCCATTTTTAGAGGTCATTTATTAACGTCGGAAGACCTCATCATTCGAAAACACATCTTGAATTTAATGTGTCAATTTGAAACTTCATGGGAAGACAAATCGAGTTATTTGGATGAAATTCCAGAAATTTTAATCCAATTAAAAGAAATAGAAAAGGATGGATTAATCATCATCCAAAAAAATGGCATTCAGGTTACTGACGCAGGCAAGCCTTTTATTCGCAACATTTGTATGGCTTTTGACTTGCGTTTGAGAAGAAAAGCACCGAAAACACAATTGTTTTCGATGACGATTTAAAAAGTTATATCAATGGCTACTGGAGCCCTTTTTTCAATCAGCATCTCTCATATTCATTGTAGTTCCTAATAGCTTTAGGAATAACTTATGCTTCCGCTTCAGATACGAGTTTGTTTGTGCAAGCAAAGCCTTGTATCTTCTTGAAATTTCAAAATTTTTGAAACTGTCCTTTCACGTCTAGAAAATCATATTTTCCTCTATTATCTTTATTATCATGAAGCGTTGCTCCGAGAGATTTCGTAAACCGTTTTTACAATCGTCGCGAGAAAAGAGCTTTTCTTAAAAATAGTTTGATTCCCCAATTCATCCCCATAGTTATTGGAACTCCCAACATCCTTAAATATAACATCCAATCCCTATTGAAAACTGCCTCTGAAATCCATAAATTTTACTAATTTCATAAAGAAAAAATGTAAAAATTGAGTAAATTTAAAAAATGATACTTATAAGATAATTTTGTAGATTTGTGTGAAGTCGATTAATATTTTTCTTTTATGGGTAAATGTGAACAATGTATTGTTAGAGAAATCAGCTCCTTAAAAGCACTCAACAAAGGGGAGTTATTAAGACTTGCCGAGTGTAAGACTTCACATACCATCAAAAAAGGCGAAAACATTTTTGAGGAAGGAGATAATGTAAACGGTATTTTTTGTGTCACTGTGGGCGTTTGCAAACTTTCAAAATTAAGCGCTAACGGAAAAGACCAAATTGTAAAATTAGTAAAGGCTGGGGAATTGCTTGGACAACGATCCATGATTAGTGACGAACCTGCTAATTTGAGTGCAGTGGCCCTTGAGGATATGGAAGTTTGTTTTATCCCAAAAAGCGAAGTGATGAGCATGTTTGACAATAACAACCAGTTTTCGATGGATTTGATGAAAACGATTTGTAGCGATTTGAAAGAAACAAGTGAGCACCTAGTTTCTGTTTCCCAGAAAACGGTTAAGGAACGATTGGCAGAAACGCTAATTCACCTACAAGACAGTTTTGGGAAAAATGAGGATGGCTCTTTGCATATCCAACTTTCCCGTGAAGAATTGGCGGGAATGATTGGAACTGCTACTGAAAGCTGTATTCGTCTGTTGTCCGACTTCAATAAATTGGGTTTGATAGAATTGAATGGCAAAAAAATCATTCTGAAAGACATGAACAAACTCAAGAGAATTGCCAATTAGTGTAATTTGTTTTTAACTTCATTCCAAAATTGAATCTAGCTACAGTTTTTTGGCTTCGTTCCAAAATTGGACTATTTGAAAATCATAGATTTTCAATTACAGTTTTTTAGCTTCGTTCCAAATTAAACTAAGTGAAAATCATAGATTTTCAATTACAATTTTTTGGCTTCGTTCCAAATTAAACTAATTGAAAATCATAGATTTTCAATTACAATTTTTTGGCTTCGTTCCAAAAAACATCCATTTCAGCCAAAGTCATATCCATTAATGGTTTTCCTAATTCCTCCGCTTTACTTTCCAAATATTGAAATCTTTTAATGAATTTTTTATTGGTTCGTTCCAATGCATCTTCAGGGTTTATGTTTAAAAATCGGGCGTAGTTAATCATTGAAAACAATACATCGCCAAATTCGGATTCCATTTTATCTTGATCTCCGACTTGGACTTCTATTTGAAGTTCTTGTAATTCTTCCTGGACTTTATCCCAAACCTGGTGTGGTTCTTCCCAATCGAAACCTACTCCTTTTACCTTATCTTGTATTCTACTAGCTTTGACGAGTGCCGGTAAACTTTTTGGAACACCTTCTAAAACGGACTTTTTTCCTTCCTTGAGTTTCAGTTTTTCCCAATTTTGTTTGACCTCTTCCTCATCTTTCACCACAACATCACTATAAATATGCGGATGGCGATGAATCAGTTTGTCGCAAATTTCGTTACAGACATCGGCCATATCAAAATCATTGGTTTCACTGCCTATTTTGGCATAAAAAACAATGTGCAACAACAAATCTCCCAGTTCTTTTTTGACCTCATTCAAATCATTGTCCAAGATCGCGTCACCCAACTCGTAGGTTTCCTCAATGGTCAAATGACGTAAACTTTGCAAGGTTTGCTTCCTATCCCAAGGACATTTTTCACGCAAATCGTCCATTATATTCAATAATCGTTCGAAAGCTTGGATTTGGTTTTGTTTGGAGTTCATTAGGAAATTTTAGAAGGTTATCAATTTAGAAGTTTAGTTTTGGATGCTAGTTATCTTGGTAAAAATAAGAAATCCTGTCAGGTAAACATCGAGACAGGATTAAAATATAGCTAAGAAATTTTTAAATTACTCTTTCTTTGCTTTTGCTTTTTTGGCAGGCGCCTTTTTTGCTTTTTCGGCAACAACCTCTTCCACAACACTTTCTAAAACTTCTTCAGCATTATCAATTATTGGTTCTTCTTTAGAAACCAATCCTTTGGATTGAAGCAAATTGTACCAATTCAACACTTTTTTGATATCTGATGGATATACCCTTTCTGAATCATACTCAGGTAGAATTTCCGTAAAATAGGCAACCAATTTGGCATTGTCTTCTTTATGAGAAATAGCTGGACCATTATCCTCTTTTATGGCAATAGTTCGCATCACTTCGGTTAAAGGTTTTTCTTCATTATAGGTGTAAATCGAGATTTCCGATAATAGGCTTACGTTTACTTTCAATCCCACAGTGATTTTTTTACCGTCGAGTAATGATTCGGCGATAAATCCTGAACGCGTTTGAACTTTTAAGGCATATAAACCTGGTTTTCCGGAAATGGACAATATTTTTTCTAAATTCATTTTTATAAATTATACGTTTTTTTTCTGTTTTATTTGACTCTTATAGGAAACTGGTTCCTCTTTTACCTTCCTTTTTTATTGCAAAATTTCATTCTATAGTCAGGCCTAGATTTACCCTCCATAATGTTTTGTAATTTCTTCTTGATCAATTGTTTCTTCAACGAAGAAATCAAATCCGTAAACAGAATTCCTTCTATATGATCGTATTCGTGTTGAATAACCCGAGCAACCAATCCATCAAAAACTTCGGTTTTCACGTTAAAATTTTCATCACAATATTCAATGGTTATTTTCTCATTCCTGTAAACATCTTCGCGGACATCAGGAATACTGAGGCAGCCTTCGTTAAAACTCCATAATTCTCCTTCTTCCTTCAACATTTTGGCATTGATAAAAGTACGTTTGAATCCTTTCAATTGGGCTTGTTCTTCTGATGGTAAATCTTCATCGTCGCCAAAAGGCGTTGTATCTATAACGAACAGACGAATACTCAATCCTACTTGTGGTGCTGCAAGTCCCACTCCGAAAGCATTGTACATCGTTTCATACATATTGGCAATAGTTTCTTTCAAGTTTGGATGCTCTGGAGCAATCTCCTCACCCATCTTTCTTAAAACCGGATCGCCATATCCTACAATTGGTAAAATCATTAGTGATGTGTTAAATAGTATCTCTTGAAATTCAAAACCGCTGTTTCTCTATTTCAATTGGCAAAAATAGCAAAAAAAAGACATTCATTTATTCTTAACTATAATTTAAATTTTGTTGAAAAATCATAACATTATTTCACGATAATACAACATTGCAACTGTTACCTTTGTTATTAAATTAAAATCTTCTTATGATAAGAAAAGTTAAGCAATTTACGATTGATATCAATTTCACAAACGCTCTTAAAGCAATGTTCTCCGCTTTAATTCCTTTTTATATATTTTCGCGTTTAGGCTATTCAGATATTGGTCTTACCATGGCAATAGGAGC
>CANHNG010000188.1 GCA_947461915.1 Flavobacteriaceae bacterium | reverse complement strand
TTAAGGAGAAAGCCCAAAGCCGCCGTAGGGAGAACGCTGTAGAACTCGAAATCAATATGGAGCGCATGGGAAGCAAGATTATCGAGCTTCACAAAGTCTCCAAAAAATTCAAAGACCATGTTATTTTGGATAATTTCAGCTTCGATTTTCAACGGGGTGAACGCGTGGGAATTATTGGAAAAAACGGAACCGGGAAATCTACTTTTTTAAACTTGATTACCGGAACCATAGCTTTAGACAGCGGAAAAGTGATTAAGGGAGACACCATTAAAGTGGGCTACTACACCCAAAGCGGCATCAACCCAAAACCGGGACAAAAAGTAATTGATATCATCAAGGAATATGGCGAATACATTCCGCTCACGAAAGGGAAAATTATTTCGGCAGGGCAATTGTTAGAGCGGTTTCTTTTTGACCGTAAAAAACAACACGATTTTGTCGAAAAACTGAGTGGTGGCGAATTGAAACGATTGTATTTATGTACCGTTTTAATCCAAAACCCTAATTTTTTGATTCTGGATGAACCCACGAATGACTTGGATATCGTGACCTTAAATGTTTTAGAAAGTTTCCTTTTGGACTATCCAGGTTGTTTGTTGGTCGTTTCGCACGATAGGTATTTCATGGATAAAATCGTGGACAATTTATTTGTTTTCAGGGGACAAGGCGAAATAGAAAATTTCCCTGGCAATTACTCTGATTTCAGGGCGTACGAAGACAGTGCCGATGTGGCACAAAAAGAAGACAACAAGGCAGAAAAGAAAGACTGGAAACAAAACAATCCCACCGGAAATTTAACGTTCAACGAGCAAAAAGAATTTCAAAAAATCGAGAGAGAAATCAAGGATTTAGAGATTGACAAAGCTAAAATCGTACAATTATTTTCTGATGGAAAAGTAGTTGAAAATGAGGTGATGGCTAAAGCCAAAGAATTGGAAAACATCATCACTAAAATCGAGGCGAAAGAGGAGCGATGGTTTGAACTGAGTGCAAAGATTGAAAGTTAAACCAATATTGCGAGGGACTAAGCAATCACATAAAGATCAAGTATCTACTTGTCGTTTCGAAATTACAAAGGAAAATACATATCCCTTGAAATACCAATAACCGCCAACGAAGAATTTAATTCCGCGCCTACAAATAAGAGCTAAAAAGATAAGTTATAACAAAAAATCGAAGAATTATAGGACCCGACAGGTTTAAAACCTGTCGGGTTTTTGCATAAATAAAGAGCAAAAAAACACTACAATTTATTAAACTTGAATTTTTGTCCACCAATCGAAGCCTCGTACATAAGTCCCCCCTTATGCATGGTGAACACCATAACGCCATTAGTATACTTTACATTCGCTGAGGCGCCTTCTGTTGCGGCAACTGCCGAGACCTGGGCAGAAAACTCGAATCGACTCTCTTTAAACCGTTCCATTTCCCTTTTGGATTCGAAAAAAATCACCTCCCGATACGCTTGTGCACCCGCTTGGAATCCTATGCTCAATTGCGACAACTTAGCCAAACCTATCAACTTATTGTGTTCATATACAGCCCCATTGCCTGCTGCCGCCCCTATACCAAATCCCCCCTTGCCAACATTGGGAAAGATGACAAAGCCATGCGCTTTTTCAAAAAGTCCTTTCATAAGAGCGTCCTTTTCGACAAACTCCGCCTTTGCTGCATTACTGTCAGCAATAATTTTATCCTTTTTAGATTCCGATTGTCCAAAAATTGGCGTTATGTTTATTACAAAAGCCATTACCATTACCCAAATAACATTTAATTTTTTCATGATTATACGGATTAAATTGTTGTAAATTTTCTTTATTTAAAGATACTTAAAATTTCTATTCAACGAAAAAATAACTGATTATCAGTAATATATGTTTTTTAATAGCCACTATAAAATTCCCTAAAACACAAAGTATACGACTTTAAGTAGCGATAACGTCCACAAACTCTGTTTTGGTTTTTCATTGGGATCTTTTGGCTAATCTGAATAATAGTTTAATTTAGCTACCAATATTTTATCCGTGACTAGGATTCTCTATACTAACCTATAACCATAAATCATGAACAACAAATTAACGCTGATAAGTATACTACTTCTTTCTTCTATATTTTCCGTATGTTCCCAGTCAAAATCTAAAATTGAACTAAAGGACAATTGGTATTACCTTAACGGACATAAATTTTTCATCAAAGCCATCGGGTATGAAATTGGTGCCCGACCGGGACAGCATCCTTATGAAGGAAAACAGAATGACAATCTTGATTTATTGAAATTCGATTTGAAAGTAATCAAGGAAGGCGGATACAACACTATTAGAACTTGGAGCCAATTTTCTGAGGCTCAATTAAAACTGGTGCAGCAATCGGGGCTGAAACTGATTATGGGAATAGATGTTAATCCTGAAAAAAATTATGGCGACCCTGCATTCGTAAAGGAATGTATTGAAAAAGTAAAAAAGGTTACGGCTTATGCCAAAAAATACGATTGCATAATTACCTATCTAGTTATCAATGAACCTCAGACAGAACATATTCATCAAGTTTCTGGAAAGGCATTTGTAGAACTTATGAAAACTCTAATCGAAAATATTCACAAAGGACATCCGGGAATTCCGGTAACACTTTCGGCAAATGCAATGATTAGTGATTACATGGATGAAAGTTTTTTTGATGTATATGCATACAATTGTTACGATCATAATGAAGCCCAGTCTGCCACCATGGGCTTTAAAGATTACATCAAAGGGTTGAATGACCTCAACGGACTCAACAAACCCTTCATAACCACTGAATTTGGCTACTCGATTTCGCATAATGGATACGGACGTTATGGTGGCAATACTCTAAAACAACAAAGCGATGGGCTTATTGCAAATTACCGTGACCTTATTGATGCCGGCGCTGTAGGGATGTGTCCATTTTATTATGCCGACGGCTGGTGGAAAGGCGGCGATAAAAATAGTCATGCTTTAGACCAACCTGAAGAATGGTTTGGTTTCTGGGGATACAGCGATTTTAATGATAAATATGGTTCACCGCGCCCCGTTTGGTTTGCCATGCGCGATTACATGAAAGGACTTATTATTAACCCAAAAAACATTTCAATGCATACTGGGACTTCGATACCCTTAGAACTATATAATGACAAGGAGGTTAAAAAAGTGGTGGTGAAATTTCATGATAAAATAATCTATTCAAAAAACATCAGCAGTGAGGGCTATTTTGCCGACCAACTAACAATTAACCCAGCTGGATTAGAAGATATGGAACTTGCCTTCGAATTTTATGATAATCAAAATAAAATTATTAAAAACGAATCCATTAATATTCTAGCCTCAAAAACGGATTTCGAATTGCCAAAATTGACCATCGAGGTAACTCCAGGACAAGATTTAAATGAAGGCAAAATAGCCAGCATAAAAACTAAAATAGAAACCAATGAAAAATTCAAATTAATGGGTGATTTAAAGGTAAGTTACAATACCCACCTTGGATGGGAAGTTGGTCCACAAGCAACTGTTTCAATTAAAGACCAGCTAGATAAAAAGACAATTACATCCGAAAATTTCTTTACTATCCCAGATAATAGCTGGGTTGTAAACGCATCGGCAGGTGTTTCGGTTCAATATGGTAAGTTTATCTTTAGAATACACGACCAAAAAATAATATTCAGGGGCAACTGGGCTAAGGAAGTAGGTCGTAAGTAACGAGCTATCTAAAATTAGTCATTTATCAAAGTCAGAAACTTGAGAAAATATAGCAGCAAAAAAATAATGCAGAAATTAAAATCAGGCATAAACCCAAAACAATCTAAAGACAAAATTTTAGACAGAACAATAACAACACGGGAAGTGATTTTTTTATTGGCATTTGTATTTTGTTTGTCGCCACTTATAACACCGCCCATAGCACTTTTTATGGGCCTGATAATTGCCCAATTTGTTGGACATCCCTATTTGCACCTCAACCACAAAGCCACACACCTTTTATTGCAGATTTCGGTGGTGGGCCTAGGATTTGGGATGAATGTCAATAATGCGATGAAAGCTGGAAAAGAAGGCATTCTATTTGCAGTGATTTCAATTATCGGAACATTGGTTATTGGTTTTTTTGTGGGTAAGTTGCTGAAAATAGAAAAGAAAACATCCTATCTCATTTCAGCAGGAACGGCTATTTGCGGAGGCAGTGCCATAGCGGCTATTTCGCCAGTAATAAAAGCGGAGGAAAAACAGATTTCAGTTGCTTTGGGCACCATTTTTATTTTAAATTCCATTGCGTTGGTTCTATTTCCTTTAATTGGACATCAATTAGACCTTTCTCAAAATCAGTTTGGCCTATGGTGCGCAATTGCCATACACGACACTAGTTCCGTAGTTGGGGCAGCAAGTAAATACGGTACCGAAGCATTAGAAATTGCGACAACTGTAAAATTGGCAAGGGCTTTATGGATTATTCCCGTGGTCTTTTTATCAATGATATTGTTTAAAAACAAAAACAGTAAACTAAAAATACCCTACTTCATAGG
>CANHNG010000187.1 GCA_947461915.1 Flavobacteriaceae bacterium | reverse complement strand
CACCAATAAGTTCGGTTTCACATTCCGGTAAATCAAAAGGTGTTCTGTTAGTTTCTGCAAAAGCACAAATCAAGAATATAATAAAGGATAAAGGCTGGTAAAAAACATTCCAGTGCATTCCGGATTGTTGCATCGAGATTTCTTTTAAACTTAAAGTGCCAGTCATCATTAACAAGGCAATTATGGACAATCCCATCGCAACTTCATAAGAAACCATTTGCGAAGCAGCTCGAACGGCACCAATCAAGGAAAATTTATTATTCGAAGCCCATCCACCTATCATAATTCCGTAAACGCCTAACGAAACAACTCCAATAAAATAGAGGACTCCAACATTTAAATCAGTAGCTTGTAATAAAATATCCCTCCCAAACAGATGAAATCTATCACCCCAAGGAATGACAGCACTCGTCATCAAAGCGGTAGACATCGCAATTCCAGGTCCTACAACAAATAAAAACCTATTTGGTGTATTGGGCGTAAATTCTTCTTTCGCAAACAATTTCATACCATCAGCAAGCGGTTGAAGTAAGCCTCCCCAACCTGCACGATTAGGACCTACTCTGTCTTGAAGAAAAGCAGCTACTTTCCTTTCGGCCCATGTAGAATACATTGCCATAAGCATCGTTACAGCAAAAACAACAAAGATTACAACACTTTTTTCTATAATAAAGGCACTATCCATTGTTATTAGAATTTATAGGTTCACCGTCTATCTTTTCGTTGTAGTCAATTTCGGCCATACTTATTTTTTTTCGGTCTTGTTCTCTACCTAAAAGAATCGTTTCTTCAGTATTGATTTGTACTGTTTCTAATTTTCCAAAGTATTTATTTTGGTTAATCACAGAATCTTTTTCAAATTTTCTAGGGCCTTCAATAACCCAATCAGAAACTTCTTTATGATCAAAACGACAGCTGTTGCAAATAAATTCATCTACTTCGTGGTACTCGTCTTTTCTTCCGGTAACTCTTTGAATCTCGTCGCCAAACATCCAAACGGTGGTTTTTCCGGAACAAGTAGGGCAATCTCTGTGCGCATCATAAGGTTTGTTGAACCAAACTCTCGACTTGAATCTAAAAGTCTTGTCGGTCAAGGCTCCAACGGGACATACGTCAATCATGTTTCCTGAAAACTCGTTGTCTATGGCGTGTGAAATACAAGTAGAAATATTCGAATGATCGCCCCTGTCCATTACTCCGTGTACTCGGTTGTCCGTCAATTGGTCGGCTACCATCACGCAACGGTAGCAAAGAATGCAACGGTTCATGTGCAATTGAATATTAGGGCCGATATCTTCCGGTTCGAAAGTTCTTTTTTCTTCTATAAAACGACTTTCTGATTTACCATGTTCAAAACTTAAATTCTGCAAATCACATTCTCCCGCTTGGTCACAAACTGGACAATCCAAAGGGTGATTAATCAACAAGAATTCCGTCACCGATTTTCTTGCTTCCTGCACTCTTGCGGATGATTTGCTGTTCACTTCCATTCCGTCCATACAGCCTGTTACGCAAGATGCCATTAATTTTGGCATTGGTCTTGGGTCGGCTTCACTTCCTTTGGCCACTTCAACCAAACAACAGCGGCATTTTCCACCACTTCCTTTTAGTTTGGAATAATAGCACATGGCTGGGGGAACTACTTCTCCACCAATCATTCTGGCTGCTTGCAGGATGGTTGTTCCTGGCTCTACCTCAATTGCTTGACCGTCTATGGTTACTTTCATTTCTTATTTTGTTTAAAGTTTCAGGTTTAAAGTTGTTGAACTCTTGAAATTAAATCTGAAAATTTATGTACTTTTTTAAATTTTAAATCAACTCTTTGGAAACCAAATGCTTCACATTTTCAAAAGGTTCGACTACAAAATGGTCTCTATTTTTTATTTTTTCCGGGAAACGGATGTGATATTCAAATTCTTCTCTAAAGTGACGAATCGCTGAGGCCACTGGCCATGCTGCAGCATCACCTAATGGACAAATCGTGTTTCCTTCGATTTTGCTTTGAATACTTAAAAGCAAATCGATATCTTCTTCACGACCCAACCCGTTTTCAATTCGGTTTAATACTTTTTCCATCCAGCCTGTTCCTTCACGGCAAGGGGAACATTGTCCGCAACTTTCGTGGTGATAAAAACGGGAGAAATTCCAAGTATTTCTTACGATGCAAGCGGTGTCGTTATAAACTATGAAACCTCCTGAACCCAACATCGAACCAGATGCAAAACCACCGTCGCTCAAACTTTCGTAAGTCATCAAACGGTCGTCGCCATTGGCTGTTTTGTAAATTAAATGAGCTGGTAAAACAGGAACTGACGACCCTCCGGGAACGAATGCTTTCAAAGGTCTGTCGGAACTCATCCCACCCAAATAGTCGTCTGAATTCATGAATTCATATACGCTTAATCCCATTTCGATTTCATAAACTCCAGGATTTTTGATATGTCCAGAAGCCGAAATTAATTTTGTTCCTGTAGATCTGCCTAATCCAATTTTAGCGTAATCAGCACCTGAATTGTTCACAATCCAAGGCACTGCGGCAATGGTTTCTACATTATTCACTACTGTTGGATTTGCCCAAAGTCCAGAAACTGCTGGGAATGGCGGTTTGATTCTAGGATTTCCTCTTTTCCCTTCCAAGGATTCGATTAATGCGGTTTCTTCTCCGCAGATGTAGGCACCGGCACCACAATGAACGTATAATTCTAAGTCATATCCAGTTCCTAATATATTTTTTCCTAACCATCCTGCCGCTTTTGCTTCGGCGATGGCTCTTTCTAATATTTTGTAAATCCACATATATTCTCCACGAATATAAATGTAGGATAGGTTGGCGCCCAAAGCATAACTGGAAGTAATCATTCCTTCAATCAATAAATGAGGAATAAATTCCATCAAATAGCGGTCTTTGAATGTTCCCGGTTCTGATTCGTCGGCGTTGCAAACTAAATGTCTAGGTTTTCCTGATTTTTTGTCAATAAAACTCCACTTCATTCCTGCTGGAAAACCAGCACCACCACGACCCCGCAATCCTGAAGTTTTCACTTCTTCGACAATTTCGTCAGGGGTAAGGGTTTTTAAGGCTTTTTCTACAGAAGCATAACCACCATTTTGGCGATAGACTTCATAGGTTTTAATCCCCGGAATATTTACTTTGTCTAATAATATTTTTTGTGACATATTATATATCGTGTAACGTAATTTTATTATCTCTGCAATCAGCAATAATTTGATCTACTTTTTCTTTGGTAAGGTGCTCTTTGTAAAAATCACCCAATTGCATCATTGGCGCATAGCCGCAAGCACCCAAACATTCCACACCTCTTACTTCAAAAAGGCCGTCTATTGTGGTTTCACCTATTTTCACGCCTAGTTTTTCGCAGGTATAATCCATTAAATCCTCAACTCCATTCAAACAACAAGGAGAAGTTCGGCAAAATTCGAACATATATTTCCCAATAGGTTTTTGGTTGAACATCGAATAAAAAGAAACGACTTCATACACTTCAATCGGTTTGATTTTCAGTATTTCGGCTACAGTATCCATTAATTCAAAGCTCAGCCAATTGTCATGTGCGTCTTGAACTTCGTGTAAAATGGGTAACAACGCTGATTTTCTTTTGTCTTCTGGGTAATGACTGATTAATTCATTGATGCGGTTCATCAATGTTTCGGTCATATTTATTTCTTGTATGTAATGTGTTCTTTCCATTCTATATTTTAGATTTTAGATTTTTCAATCTGCATTCTGCAATCTTTTTTTAAGCGTCCAATTCTCCAGCAATAACATTTAAACTTGATAAAATGACAATTGCATCCGAAAGCATTGCACCTTTTATCATTTCAGGATAAGCTTGATAATAAATGAAACAAGGTCTTCGGAAATGTAATCTATAAGGAGTTCTGCTTCCGTCGGTTACCAAATAAAATCCTAATTCTCCGTTTCCACCTTCCACTGCGTGATAAATTTCGGCAACCGGAACAGGAATTTCTCCCATTACAATTTTGAAATGGTAAATCAAGGATTCCATATCGTGATACACATCTTCTTTTGGAGGCAAATAATATTCAGGAACATCGGCGTGAAATTCATTTCCTTCCGGCATTTTCGCCAATGCTTGACGAATGATGCTCAAACTTTCCCATACTTCGGCATTTCGAACACAAAAACGGTCGTAAGTGTCGCCTGATTTTCCAACAGGAACGATGAAATCGAAATCTTCGTAAGAAGAGTAGGGATGTGCCACGCGAACATCATAATCCACTCCGGCAGCACGCAAATTTGGACCCGTAAATCCATAAGCCATCGCCATTTCGGAAGTAATTGGGCCAACGTTCACGGTTCTGTCAATAAAAATTCGGTTTCTTTCGAATAGGTTTTCAAATTCTTTCCAAGCAATTGGAAAATCTTTCAAAAACACGTCAAGTAATTCAAAGGCTTTTGGAGACCAATCTCTTTCGAAACCGCCCATTCTTCCCATGTTTGTTGTCAAACGAGCGCCACAAATTTCTTCGTAGATTTCGTAAACTTTCTCCCTGAATT
>CANHNG010000186.1 GCA_947461915.1 Flavobacteriaceae bacterium | reverse complement strand
GGGTTTGCCAAAATTTATGTAAACGGGCAGTTTGTGGGTGAATACATTGATTTGTTTTTCCCACGAGAATTCGATGTTACCCCTTTTCTGAAAAAAGGAACCAATGAAGTGATCGTTGGTGTAGCCAAAGCCAGTTTAACGGATGTTCCGGGGAAATATGGCTACCGTAATTATGTGGCCGGCTCGAGGTGGGGACAGCACATTGCCGGTATCTGGCAGGATGTTTCATTGATAGCTGTACCTGAATTGGCCATTACCAATGTGTTTGTGCAACCCAACGTCCAAAAAGACACATTGGCTTTTTCAGTAAGTATTAAAAATAACTCGGCTAAAAAACAATCGTTTACCATCAATGCTTCAGTCAAAAACTGGGTAAAACCCACAACAAGCGATATCAACCTATTGCCTGTAGATAACGGAGGTATTACAGATGAGGTTTTTGTCATAGCTAATGCCAAGAAATTTACCCTAAAAGCGGGCGATAGCATTGTGGTAAATCTGAATCGAAAAATAAATGGAGAACTAAAATTGTGGTCGCCGGAGTCTCCAAACCTCTATGGCTCTGTCATAAGCTTGAATGCCGATAAAAAGACCGTTGTTGACACAAAATATACCCGATTTGGCTGGCGACAATTTGCAATCAAAGGGCTTGAATTCACCTTGAATGGAAAACCTATTCTGCTAAAAGGCGATTCATGGCATTTTATGGGAATACCACAGATGACTCGACGGTACGCCTGGGCATGGTACACAATGCTGAAGGATGCCAATGCCAATGCAGTACGGCTTCACGCACAGCCTTTCCCTTCTTTTTATCTTGATATGGCCGACGAAATGGGAATGTGCGTACTCGACGAAACAGCAATTTGGTCAAGCGATGGGGGACCTAAAATGGATTCGGAAACGTATTGGTCAAGATGCAAAAGTCATGTAAAAAGCCTTGTAATGCGCGATCGCAACTATCCTTCTGTTTTTGGATGGAGTGTGTGTAACGAAACATTGCCAGTAGTTACGAATGTTATGCGTGGCACAAAGGAACTAATCGATCGCCAGATTCAGGAAATAAATAATTGGACAGAAATTACAAAGGCACTCGACCCTAGCAGAGACTGGATTTCGGGCGATGGTGAACCGATGTATCCTACCAATTTACCTACTGTGATTGGACATTATGGAAATGAATCGTCTATGAAAGCATGGTCATCACGAGGTTTACCCTGGGGAATTGGCGAAACCGGAATAGCCTACTTCGGAACACCAAAACAGGTAGCAACACATAATGGCAATCGTGCTTACGAATCACAACTAGGGCGAATGGAAGGCTTGGCAAACGAAGCTTATAAACTTATTACGACACAATTTAAATACAAACCGAGCTACACCAGTATTTTCAATATAGTTTGGTATGGATTAAAACCTTTGGCTTTTGGAATGAAAGATTCATCTCGTGCGCCAATTTTCGAAGACGGTATTTTCTTCCCTGCTTTTAATGAGGGAGCTTTTGGCGTTCAACCCGAACGCTTAGGGCCTTATACTAGCACGCTCAATCCCGGCTACGATGTCAATATGCCATTGTACAAAACTTGGCCGATGTTTGAGGCTGTTCAAGCAGCCAACAGCACACCGGTAAAGGAGTTTAAGATGTATCCTAAATTAGCGTCATCCAAAAAAAATCTGGTAATCGAAAACGACAACCTTATTTTGATTGGAACTGATTCGTCGCAACTGGCTCTTAAACTTACTGAAATGGGTATTCGCTTTAGTAAAACAGCTGTACCTACAGCCAAATCATTGGTCATAATTGATGGTTTGAATGTAGCAACTGATAAAGTACTCAAAACCAAATATGAAAAAGCCATAAATGCCGGTGCACGAATTATAATTTGGGGAGTTTCGCCCGAAACGCTTTCTTCGCTAAATACTATTTTGCCGTTTCCTCTAGCCCTTGAACCACGTAAAGCTACATCGTTTCTCAAACTTCAAGATGCACCCATTTTGTCAAGTTTAGAGCATAGCGATTTCTATTTTTCAGAATTATTGCCGCTCGGAAAAACCGCTTTGAATTATGGAATGACCGGCGAAATGGTTAAAAATGCGACCGTTTTACTCACTGCTTGCAATACGGAATGGCAAGCCTGGAATGGTCGTCCTGAACCAACTAAAACCGGAAGTGTTTTCCGAAGCGAGATGGAGAAAAAAGGGGTGGGAACTACTTTAATTACTTTTAATCAAGGAAAATCAGAGGTGATGATAGCTTCGTTTGACTTTAAAGATATGCCTATTGAATCGGAGTCGCCCATTCGATTAATGTTAACCAATTTGGGAATACAATTTGATGATTCGATTTATGAAAATAAACGAGCTATTGACTTGAATGGCAACTTGATTAAGTTTAAGGAAGATGCTGATGGCATTAGCTTTTGGGTGTTTAGTCCAAGATCGCTAGTCGATTTATTGGCAGAACCGGATATGCCTAAGTTGAGCTTAGAAATTAAGGAGGTGGCTAATTTTAATTTTATTCTTAATGGAGATAAAAGAACGCCTCTGAAAGAGATTCCATTAGACAGAGGTTGGAATAAGTTTGTGATAAAATTTAGGGAAAATATTCCTGAAAGCAAGCAAAAAATCAAAGCGATTTTTAAGTGTGACAATATGGATTTTTTTAAACAAATAAACTCAATGAGTGAGCGTTAGAAATTTTAACAAAAATGGCAATTTAAAAATATGAAACACCCATGACAATAGTCCTTGACACACATGGATATGATTATGGGTGTTCCATCTGACCGATAAAAAACAATAAATATAAACGGATGAAATACCTAATAATTATATTATTTGTTACCACCTTGGGTTACTCTCAAATTAATCCTATTGTAACCGTTACTCCTGTTAGAACTTACGTGTATAATGGTTCGCCTCAGGGACCATTTGAGGCATCGAATAACGGCACGAGCACAAGCTACACGTTTAGTTATGTGGGAACAGGTGCAACAAGTTATGGACCAAACGCCACCTTACCAACAGCTGCTGGAACGTATACCGCCACAGCAATTGTTGAGACAAATACCAGTTTTAATGCTGCCAGTTCACAACCCACAGCATTTACAATTTTCGGGCAGGATCCATTAAAATTGTTTCTTACAAATATTCCTACTGTATCACAAGTAATCAGTACAACAGATTCAGGAACTGGAACAGCTGCAATCAGTACTAAAAGATTTACTTTTAAATCAAAAAATGGTGTCAATACCATTTATGCAATTATGGCTTATCCCAAAGCAGCTGGAGTCTATCCCGGAATTCTCATGTATCATGGTGGAGGAGGCACTGCTGAGGGTTTAGTTAATAACCTTCAAACCTATGCAGCATTGGGTTACGTTACAATGGCTTTAGATGAACCAGGAATTGCAAGTATAGTAAATTCCTCTTCTTATTCAACTGGACCATGGAAATCAGTTGTTTCCGGAGAAGGTCCAAAATTAAACGTAGTGGGTGGTATTCAAAACAGTACCCTCTATGATGCAATAATTGGAAGTATAGAGGCATTCAATTTATTAAGTTCGCAACCTAATGTAAATGTCCAAAAAATGGCAGTAACTGGTTCTTCCTGGGGTGGATACCTCACTACATTCACTGCGGGTCTGTTGGGTTCCAGAGTGAAAGCTGCTTATTCCACCTGGGGTTGTGGTTTTTATGAAACTGGTTCGTTTTGGTCAGGATTCATTGCCCAAATGCCATCGCATTATAAAAGCGATTGGCTGACTTATTTAGATGCAGGAAGAAGAGCAAAAGATATTACTGCACCCTATTTTATTGATCAGGCAACGAATGATACCTATTTTTGGCCAGAAGCTGTTTCAGCAACGCTAAATGCAATTACAGGGACTAAAAATCATGTCACAATGGCTAATCTCAATCATGCCACTTTATCCTCTTCGGCTACAATGAAGCAACTATACATGAATTACTATTTGAAGGGAGTTGGAAGTCCTTTTGGTACAATAAATGTTACAAGTTCTGATATACAGTTAGATGGTAGTTTAAAAGTAAATATGAACGTTAGCCTACCAGTGGGTGTGTCACTATCTTCCGTCAAATTGTATTATAGTTTACCCACATTGACTTGGCAAACACGTAACTGGATTGAAATTCAGGCAACACTCGTAAGCGGCAATAACTATCAGGCAATACTTCCTGCATCGCTTGTAAATCAAGAGGTTAATTACTATGCCAATATAATCGATACGCGTCAGGTTCAGACTTCAAGTGCCCTATATAAAACCTCAATATCATTAAACACAGTTTCAAATATTGCATTATCAGGTGTTAGTATTTTTCCAAATCCATTGAAACACGACAAGCTTACTATAAAAATGGATGGCGCAACTGAATCTGAAATTTTTAAAGTAATAATTAGCAATCTTAAGGGGCAAGAAGTATATCAAACCAATATTTCTGGCAAAAATTTCATTGAAATAAATACTGGCGGTTGGTTGAAAAGCGCTATCTATGTGGTTTCGGTACAATCGGGCCAAAAAATAAGTAATACAAAACTG
>CANHNG010000185.1 GCA_947461915.1 Flavobacteriaceae bacterium | reverse complement strand
GTTTGGCCACAACTCTGGTGCTTGCCTACGGCGAGTACCTACTTACTTTTGAAAACAAATTATAGCGTTTGCAACGCGGTTAACTAAAACAGAAGCAATAATAAAGCTTCTGTTTTTTTATGTCATTGTTTTCTTAAAAATATTATATTTGATAGAAAAACGATGTCTGAAAAGTACAAAGTTATTGATAGTACAGTACCAACGTTTATAACTATAACAGTTGTAGATTGGGTTGACTTATTTACAAGACCAGTATATTGTAATATCTTAGACGAATCGTTAAATTACTGTATTAAAGAAAAAGGACTGAGTGTTCATGCTTATGTATACATGACAAGCCATATTCATTTAATAGTTACAGCATTTGATGGAGAATTGCAAAATGTGATACGGGATTTTAAAAAATTTACTTCTAAGAAACTAATAGAAGCTATTCAAGAACATCCTGAGAGTAGAAGAGAAACCTAACGAAGTGGTTCGGCGGAGCCAATGGCTTTTACGAAAATTTAGTTATGAAGCTCAAAAATCTGGAAGAGCAAAGAATTACAAACTGTGGCAGGATGGTTTTCACCCTATTATTTTAGATACTTTAGAAAAAATTGAGCAACGAGTAAAATATATTCATTATAATCCTGTCGAGGCTGAAATTGTTTTTCAAGAAAGAGATTATGTAAATAGTAGTTATAGAAATTATGAAGAAGACAGCACTGTTTTTTGTAATGTAAACATAGAGCCTTTGTGGTAAAATGTTTTATGACCTGCGTTGCAAACGCTTTGCATGGTAGACAAATGAAAGTAGGTACTCGTCGCAGACGAGCACCAGTGACGGATAACTGGACTTAAAAAAACACATCCAACACCAAGTAAGAGTGCTATGATTTGGGGTTATTTATTTAGCTTTCCTTAATCCATCACCATTTCCGGGATTTCTCCTTCGACAATCAAATTGGCTTCGGTGGAAGCGATAATATGTTCCACCGAAACCCCTGGCGCTCGTTCCAAGAGTTTAAAACCTTTTGGAGTGACTTCTAAAACAGCAAGTTCCGTGACTACTTTTTTCACACAGCCTACGCCGGTTAAGGGCAAAGTACATTGTTTTAATATTTTTGACTCTCCGGCTTTGTTGACGTGCATCATGGCTACGATTATATTCTCGGCCGAAGCGACTAAATCCATGGCGCCGCCCATTCCTTTGACCATTTTTCCGGGGATTTTCCAGTTGGCAATATCGCCGTTTTCGGCCACTTCCATGGCGCCCAAAATGGTTAAATCGACGTGTTGCCCGCGAATCATCCCGAAACTCATTGCCGAGTCAAAAAAACCGGCTCCCGGCAAGGTGGTGATGGTCTGTTTTCCGGCATTGATTAAATCGGCGTCTTCTTCGCCCTCAAAAGGGAATGGTCCCATTCCCAGAACGCCGTTTTCGCTTTGAAACTCCACGTCAATTCCCTTTGGGATATAGTTTGCCACCAGCGTTGGGATACCTATTCCTAGGTTTACGAAATAATTGTGTTTTAACTCTTGTGCGATTCGTTTTGCGATTTGATTTTTATCTAAAGCCATGACTATGCTCTTTTACGAGTGGTACGTTGCTCAATTCTCTTTTCGTATTTCTCGCCTTGAAAGATGCGTTGCACGAAGATTCCTGGAATTTGAATTTGGTTGGGATCAAGTGTTCCGGCTTCTACTAATTCCTCGACTTCGGCGATGGTGATTTTGGCGGCACCAGCCATACAGGGGTTAAAATTTCGGGCAGTTCCCTTGAAGATGAGGTTTCCTGCCGTGTCGCCTTTCCAAGCTTTTACGATGGCAAAATCGGCTTTGAACGCCAATTCCATTAGGTGCATTTTACCGTTAAATTCTCGGGATTCTTTGCCAATAGCAACCTCTGTTCCGAAACCGGCAGGAGTAAAAAAGGCAGGAATTCCTGCTTGGGCTGCACGACAACGTTCGGCTAAGGTTCCTTGTGGAATGAGTTCCACTTCGAGCTCTCCGGAAAGCATTTGGCGTTCGAATTCGGCATTTTCTCCCACATAGGAAGAAATCATCTTTTTGATTTGGCGTTTTTGCAATAGCAATCCAAGACCAAAATCATCGACGCCAGCATTGTTCGAAATGCAGGTCAAGTTGTTGGTTTCTTTTTTTACTAATTCGGCAATGGAATTTTCAGGAATGCCACAAAGGCCAAAACCACCAAGCATTAGTGTCATTCCGTTTTCGATTCCCACGAGTGCGTCTTGAACGTTGTTTACTTTCTTGTTGATCATAGTGTCTTTTTTAGCCTAGTTAGCAATGATATCCAATAACAAGAGCAAGAAATGCGATGGGGTTTTATTCCCCTCTCAATGACAATTACAAATCGAATTCCCCCGTATCCTGTTGAATATCGGTGGTGTCTTTTACTTTTGGGGCGGAATAACAATCTACTTTTATGGAAAGATTCGGCGGCCTGTCGAAATCTTCTTTGGAAACTTTAAGGTTTTCATCCGCATAACAAAGTTTCATAAAATAAGCCCAAACCGGTAGTGCAGCGGTTGCGCCTTGGCCATATGTCAGGCTTTTGAAACGTGCCGAACGATCTTCGCATCCTACCCAAACTCCGGTTACTAGATTTGGAACCATTCCCATGAACCAACCATCGGATTGGTTTTGTGTCGTTCCTGTTTTTCCTGCAATTGGGTTGGTAAATGAGTAAGGATAACCTGTCCAGCGGTTGTCGCCACTTCCCCCTCCTTGGGTACGCAATCTTGCGCCAGAACCCCCTTCAGTAACTCCTTCGAGTAATTTGATAACGGCAAAAGCAATGTCTTTATTTAGCACATCGTGTGATTCCGGTATGGGCTCGTAAATCACAACGCCACTTTTGTCTTCTATTCGGGTAATAAATTGTGGTTTTACATAGACGCCTTGGTTGGCAAAAGTGCCATAAGCCGCCACCATATCTTCCACCGTAATGTCAACGGCACCAAGCGCAATAGATGGCTGCACGGGGATTTCAGATTTTACGCCTAATTTGTGTGTTAACTCTACTACCGCCTCAGGACCCGTTTTGTCTATTAATTTTGCAGAAATGGTATTGATAGAATTAGCCAAACCTTGTTTCAAAGTGACCATTCCGCGGTATCTGTTGTCTGAATTTCGAGGTTCCCAATCCTCGGTAACATGATGGCGCCCTTTGCGAATCATAAATGGGCCGTCGACAATAGTGTCACATGGCGACATATTTAGTTGTTCAATGGCAGTGGCATAAACGAAAGGTTTGAATGTGGAGCCCACTTGTCTTGCTCCTTGACCAACGTGATCGTACTGAAAATATTTGTAGTTGATGCCTCCAACCCAAGCTTTGATGCTACCCGTTTGCGGTTCCATGGCCATCAAACCGGATTGCAGGAAATGTTTGTAATACCTGATGGAATCCAATGGCGTCATGATGGTGTCTCTTTCCCCTTTCCAGGTAAATACTTTCATCTTCGTTTTTTGGTTAAAAGACGCTATAATTTCATCATCACTCTTTTCCATTTCCGCCATTACTGTCCAACGATAGGAAGCTTTCATCGCTTGTTTGAGGATGCGTTGGGTTTCGGCATCAGAAATGTTTACAAAAGGAGCGTTTTTATTGGTTTTAGCCTCGATAAAAAATTGTTCCTGAAGGTTTGCCATGTGTTTTTCAACGGCTTCTTCGGCGTGTAATTGCATTCTAGAATCGATGGTGGTATAAATCTTTAAGCCATCTTTATAGATGTCATAATCCGAACCGTCCGGTTTTTTATTTTCTTCTACCCATTTTTTCATGTAATCACGTAAATATTCCCTGAAATAAGTTGCCGTTCCTTCTCGGTGGCTTTCTAGTTTGAAATGTAAGGTGATAGGCAATCTTTGTAGTTTTTCCTTTTGAACTTCCGTAATTATACCACCTTTTTCCATTTGCGAAAGCACCACATTTCTTCGGTTTTTTACGCCTTGAGGATTTTTCACGGGATTGTACAATCCTGAATTTTTAAACATTCCGACCAATATCGCCGATTCATCAACGGTTAAATCTTTTGGCTCTTTAGAGAAATAAGTTTTTGCGGCCGAGCTAACCCCTACGGAATAATTGCCAAAATCATATACATTGCAATACATGGCGATGATTTCGTTTTTGGTATATTGTCTTTCCAATCGAATGGCGATAATCCATTCTTTTACCTTTTGCACCATTCTAAAAGGTAAAAATTTGGAGCCTTCGCCGTGGAATAATTGTTTCGCTAATTGTTGGGTCAGGGTACTTGCTCCTCCGCTTGTTCCCAAACTAGAGATGGCTCTCAAAGTTCCTCTGCCGTCAATTCCGGAATGTTCGTAAAAACGTTCGTCCTCAGTTGCCACTAAGGCTTGTACAAGGCTTAGTGGCAAGTCGGAATATTTTAACTGCGACCTGTTTTTTTCGAAATATTTCCCCAAAATTTCCCCATCAGACGAGATGATTTCGGTAGCCAAGTTGGAATCCGGATTTTCTAAATCTTCGAAGGAAGGCATAGAACCAAAAAGACCCCAAGAGGCAAATAAGAAAAATACCAGAATTCCTACCAAACCGTAAAAGAAAACCTTCCAGAATTTCTTTT
>CANHNG010000184.1 GCA_947461915.1 Flavobacteriaceae bacterium | reverse complement strand
CAACTAATTTTCCAAAGACACCTTCCCAATAATCGTAGGCTTTCAAAATAATTGGGACTGTTTTATAAATAAACAACAAAGGGATAAGATGCGAAGTGTACATCGCCGTTTTATTAGAAATAAGCAAATCGTCAAATTTCGTTTTGGTTTTCCGAGCAATAACTTCCATTAGTGTAGCTAATATAAACCTAAAGAAAACGTAAATGAAGTACGATAATCCACTGATGATTACAATATTGATAATAAGGCTTGCATAAGCCGAAAAGCTGTCTCCTAGCCCCCAATTTTTCAATAAAGGATAGCACCAACCAAATATTTTTTCCAGTATTTTATACATGTTTGATATATTTTTTTTCAACAAAAAATGTTGCCAACGGCAGGAGGGAAGCGGTCAATACAACAAGAAGGGAAATGAAGTTCCAATTTTGGGATTTTTTCAATACAACTGCCAAAAATACATAGCCAATAAACAGCAGGCCGTGAGTCATCCCTATAGGATACAACATAGTCTTGTACAACCCCAAATTGATGGGTTTGATTAAAAGCATATTGGCAAATAAAACCAAATAAGAGATGCCTTCGAGGATGGCAATGTTTTTAAAAATCCGTACCATTGAAAATGTTTTTTTATAGATTGAAATGCAAAATTAAGGATTATCCTCGATTTTTGAAGAATTCATTCCTAAAGTAATTTACTTTTGCAATTATAAACTGGTACAATGAGCAAACGCGATTTAAAAAAATACTTGACCGAACTCCATAAAAAACAATTGGAGGAGCAAATACTCGAATTGTATGAAAAATTTAGTGCCGTTAAAACCTATTATGATTTTGTGTTTAATCCCAAGGAAGAAACATTATTGAAGGAATGCAAAATCAAAATTTCAAATGAATATTTTCCCCAAAAAAATTCAGGCAAGGCGAGAAGGCCAAAGATGCGGCGTTCCGTTGCCCAAAAGTACATCAAGCATTTCATTCTTTTGGGTGTGGATCCTTTTGTAGTTGGCGACGTTATGTTGTATTCCATAGAAATTGCGCAAACATTCTCGGCTGAAAAAACGGTCAAGCAAGAATTATTTTATAAAAGCATGTTCAATTCGTTCGAGCAAGCCGTCAAATTTATCATTGCCAATGGCATGGTAAATGAATTCAAAACCAGAATTGTCTCCATAGCTGACGAAACCAAGCAACAAGACTGGTTTAATAAAGAAGAATTTTCCGTTATTATGGAACGCTTTGAAGAATAAATACAAAGCATAATCGTTTTTATTGAAACATTATTCTTTATTTATAATTTAATTTGGTGTAATAACTCTTTTTTAGGTGTATTTTTGCAAAAACCGAACAAAAAGCAATGTCTCAAAACACTCTAGAAACAGAAATAGAAGATAGAAAAGAACTGTATACCTATCAAAAAGGCGATATAGAAACCATCTTCGAACGCTTAGATAATGCGCCTACCAATCATCATTTGTTGTATCAATTGCCTACGGGTGGTGGGAAAACAGTGGTGTTTTCGGAAATTGTCCGACAATACCTGTCTAAACATGACAAGAAAGTGGTGGTATTGACCCATCGAATAGAGTTGTGCAAGCAGACTTCAAAAATGCTCAAAGGCTTCGACGTAAAAAATAAAATCATCAACAGTAAGGTAAAAGAACTTCCGGACCAAAACGATTATTCTTGTTTTGTGGCCATGGTGGAGACGCTGAAAAACCGTATCAATGACGAGAAATTGCATCTTGACAACATTGGGCTGGTGATTATTGATGAAGCGCATTACAATTCCTTTCGAAAATTATTGAGTTCATTTAAAAATGCCTTCATTTTAGGCGTTACGGCAACCCCATTGAGTTCGAACATCAAGTTACCCATGCACGAGAATTATGATGAGTTAATCGTGGGAGACAACATCAGTTCGCTAATTGAAAAAGGATTTTTGGCCAAAGCGATAACCTACAGTTACGATGTAGGCTTGACTTCGTTGAAAGTAGGAATCAATGGCGATTACACTGTAAAATCCTCGGATGATTTGTACACTAATATGGCAATGCAGGAAAAACTGTTGCACGCCTACACGGAGAAATCATTGGGTAAAAAGACCCTTATTTTTAATAACGGAATCAATACTTCCCTATACGTATACGAAACTTTCAAGGAAGCGGGATATGTTATTCGGCATCTTGATAACACCAGCAGCGTCGAAGAACGGAAAGATATTTTGAATTGGTTTAAGAAAACCCCTGATGCCATACTGACATCAGTAGGAATTCTTACCACGGGTTTTGATGAACCTACAGTGGAAACCATTATTTTAAATCGAGCCACGAAATCATTGACCCTGTATTTTCAAATGATTGGTCGTGGTTCTCGAAAATTACCTGGTAAAGATGAATTTACAGTAATTGATCTAGGAAATAATGCGGCACGTTTTGGGTTGTGTAATGAACCTGTCAACTGGCAGCATATCTTTAAATCCCCTGAATTCTATTTGGAAAACTTACGCGACGACACTGAGATTGAACTGTATTTCAAGTACACCATGCCTCCGGAATTAAGAGCCAAATTTGCCAAAACGGAAGTAGTGACTTTTGATGTAGATGAAGAGCACAAGCTAGCCATCGCCCAAAATTTACGATCGAAAGTAGTTTTAGACAAATCCATAGAACAACACGCCGCAATGTGTGTGGATAACACCGAAGAATTGAGGGATGCAAAAGCATTATTTAAGGAGTTAGACCCAGATATAGAATGCCGATTGAAACGTTATGCCAAATGTTTGAGCCAATGTAGCAAAAATTACCGCGAATGGCTCGTCGAAGACTACAAACAGAAACTTGTTTTATTGATAGGGAAGAAGTATCGCGAGAAAATCATGAACGAAGCGGATTAAAAAGAGTAATCAGTATTCAGTTTTTAGTATTCAGTTCCGATTGTCACTTCGAGTGATTTTAAATAGTAATGCGAAAGTTTTACAATTTAAAATTGTATCGAGAAGCTATTTATAAAACAACAATTTTATGAATCATTAAATCTAAAAAATGTCAAACCAATTCGCTGATTTAGGAATTTCAACCCCTTTGGTAAAAGCTATTACAGCGTTGAAATTTGTTATTCCAACAGAAATCCAGCAAAAAACCATTCCGTTACTTTTATCAAACGCCACAGATATTGTTGGGCTTGCGAAAACCGGAACTGGAAAAACAGCTGCCTTTGGATTGCCATTGTTACAATTAATAGATACGAACAGTACCGCTATCCAAGCTTTAATATTGGTGCCGACACGCGAATTAGGATACCAAATTTTTAGTAATTTAGAGGCTTTTGCCAAATATCTTCCAGAGGTTTCCATCGCTGCGACCTGCGGAGGAATTCCCATAAAACCACAAATAGAACGCTTGACTTCGCCAACACACATCGTTGTGGCAACGCCGGGAAGGCTGATTGATTTAATACAACGCAAAGCGATAAATCTAAAAGAAACCCAATTTTTAGTTTTGGATGAAGCCGATGAAATGATTACTATTTTAAACGAAGGTTTAGACGAAATCATAGCCGAATTGCCCAAAAACCGCAGGACATTTCTTTTCTCGGCTACCATGCCCGGAAGTATCAAGCAATTGATTCAGAACTACTTAAATAAAAACAGTATTCAAGTTAGTGCCGATATGCAAACAGTGGGAAACCAAGAAATTGACCATCAGTATATTGTGGTAGATCCAATTGAAAAACTGAATGTTTTGATGCATTTTCTAACTTCTAAAGAAGGAGAACGAGGCATTATCTTTTGTAAAACCAAAGCTGCGGTCAATAAACTGGCAAAAAATCTAGCCATCAATAAATTTTCATCCGGTGCTTTACACGGTAGTTTGTCGCAAGGAATCCGAGATCGAATTATGGAGCAATTTAGAGAAGGATACATCCATATTTTGGTGGCGACTGATTTGGCTGCAAGAGGAATTGACGTGGCGGCAATTTCTTACGTGGTGAATTATCATTTGCCCGATGTTTATGAAGTTTATGTCCACCGCAGCGGCCGAACTGCCAGAGCCGGAGCCAAAGGACTATCGTTAACGGTTTTACAGCAGGAAGAAGTTGTAGAAATTGCTGATTTCGAAAAAGAATTGGGTATCAAATTTACCAAATTTAAAAAACCAACTTCCGAAAATATTGAAGAAAACAACGTTTTATTATGGGCCAAACAAATCTTTAAAACAAAACCGAATCAAGATGTTTCAGCTGATTTCAAAAATAAAATCAAAACGGTGTTTCATCATTTGACCAAGGACGAATTGATAGAAAAATTATTGACGAATCAAATGCTTCAAAATAAAGTTGAAAAAGAAAAACCCATAAAAGCACCAAGAAGATCTAACTAACTATTTTTATAGCTAATTTTATATAAAGGTTATCGTTGTTATAATCTGCTATAATTAACCTTATTTGTTTTGAACTATAATTTATATTATGTAAAATAGAAAATTTGACAATACGGGAGTATTCTGTGCTTCTACTATATTTATTGTAGTCAATTTGAAATAACAGGATTTAGATACTTTCCATTTCATAACAAGACTTTTATTTATTATTTTTACTGACGAATATTTCCATACTATGAACACAATTGCAGAACACATTGCCGATTTTTTGAAGCATTT
>CANHNG010000183.1 GCA_947461915.1 Flavobacteriaceae bacterium | reverse complement strand
TTGGGATAGGTTATACTATTGCAACAGCTATAAATTTTGTCTTTGTAATTCCCTGGGGGGCAATATTGGCGGCCTTCACTACCAGTTTTGTCGTGGCTATTTTTTCGGGTTTGTATCCTGCCATAAAGGCGGCATTACTTGACCCCATTGAAGCGCTTCGATACGAATAGAATTCAGATGGCAGGTTGCAGAAAAAAAACGAAATGGCACTGACAAATGAAGACTTTTACTTTTTTTTAGCCAAGAAATGTAATACTATAAATTGGACCATCTGAAATCCGCTACCTGAATTCAGCCTTTATCATCCGGTCGTTACCGTAAATATCTTTCCGCAATTCAATGTTTATGAAATTCAACTTTTCAAGTAAATCAACCATTTCTTTCCCTAAATATTGATTGATTTCGAAGAATAATTTTCCATCATTACGAAGATTTTTTTGAGCTAATTCGGTTATTTTTCTATAAAAAAGCAGGTCATCATTATCTTCAACAAACAAAGCCAAATGCGGTTCGTTATCCAAAACATTTTTCTTGATTTCCTTTTTCTCCAACTCCCGAACGTAGGGCGGATTGGAAACAATAATGTCGAATTGCTGTTCTAAATCTTCTGTTTCCAGAATATTTTTTTTCAGAAAAGTAATGTTAACCTCATTGCTATTTGCGTTTTTTTGCGCTGTGACCAAAGCCTTTTCAGAAACATCAATAGCAAAAACTTGTGCATTTGGAATGTTTTTGGCCAAAGCAATCGCGATACAACCGCTTCCCGTTCCGATATCTAGAATTTTAAGGTACTGGGCCTTGGGTCTTGGGTCTTGGGTCGTAATGATCCATTCCACCAATTCTTCGGTTTCTGGTCTTGGAATCAAAACAGAAGAATTCACCTCAAAATTCAAACCGTAAAAACTGGTTTTTTCCAACAGATATTGAATTGGGACTTCTTGTTGCAATTGCTCCAAAATCGAATTCCACATCTGGATTTCTTCAGCAGAAAAAGTCAAATCAGGATTTAAAGCCAAATCAATTCTTTTCAATTCACGTTTCTCTTCCAAAATCAAATAGAAAAAACTCTCCACTTCGCCAATATCGTAAATTGGGGAAAGTGCTTGAATAAATTGAGTTCTGTACTCTTTGATTTTCATACTCATAAGTTAACTTAATTCCTTCAACATCCATACTGGACAAGAAATGTGACCTGTATTTCCCATTGGCGAACAAATAAATTCAAAACCTACTTTTTTGTAGAGTTTCTGGGCTTCATTCATAAAAGGCATTGTTTCCAAGTAACATTTTTCGAAACCAAAATCTTTGGCAGCTTGTAAACATTTTTCCATCATTTGACTTCCAATCCCCAAACCGCGAGCTTGAGGTATGAAATACATTTTTTGTAATTCACAAATAGTTTCGGCTTCGTTTTCCAATGGTGCGATTCCCGCCCCTCCAATAACATTACCGTTATTTTCGATCACAAAATAAGCTGATTTTGTTTTATTATATGCCTCAAACATCAAATCCAAATACGGGTCAGCACAAGCAGTTCCCACTTTTGGAATATTCAATTCATCAAAGACAGCTCGTATTATTTTTGCAACAGCAGGATTGTCCTTTTTTTCAATTTTTCTGACGCTCCAATTTTCCATTTTTAAATGTCGGTTTAAAATACAAAAATAGATATTGTTTATTGTATAAATCCAAAGTTTCAAAACTAAATCCCAAATACAAAAATCATTACTTTTGTACTCGTGAAAATACATGAAAAATACATAAACCGCTGCATCGAATTGGCAAAAAATGGTTTGGGAACAACCTATCCGAACCCTTTAGTAGGAAGTGTAATTGTATATGACGGTAAAATCATTGGCGAAGGCTGGCATAAAAAATCCGGTGAACCGCACGCCGAAGTCAATGCCGTGAATTCCGTCAAAGATAAAACTTTGTTGAAAAAAGCCACTATTTATGTGAGCTTAGAGCCCTGTAGTCATTTTGGAAAAACACCCCCTTGTTGTGATTTGATTGTCAAAAATAGAATTCCAAATATTGTTATTGGAACCATTGACCCCAACATAAAAGTGGCTGGAAATGGCATAAAAAAATTGACTGATGCCGGAGCAACGGTAACCGTCGGCATTCTTGAAAAAGAATGTAAAAAATTAAACAAACGCTTTTTTACTTTTCACGAAAAGAAAAGGCCTTATATCATTTTGAAGTGGGCCGAGAGTCAGGATGGATTTATTGCCCCTTCTAAAAATATTCGCCACAAACAAAAACCCTTTTGGATTACTAATGAATTTTCACGACAGTTAGCTCACAAATGGCGAAGTGAAGAACAAGCTATTTTGGTAGGAACCAACACCGTCATCGATGACAATCCAAGGCTAGACGTAAGAGATTGGTCAGGAGATAATCCCATCAGAATTATTTTAGACAAGAATAATCGCATTCAAAATGACAGTCATGTATTTGACAATCAGATAAAAACAATTATTTTATGCCAATCGATTACTTCAATTAATTCAGAAAACACTATCTTTGAAAGGATTGATTTTGACAAAAATATAGCGCCACAAATAATTGAAGTGCTCTATAAACACAAAATCCAATCACTAATTATTGAAGGAGGTCGACAAACGTTACAAACTTTTATTGACGAAAACCTTTGGGATGAAGCCCGAATTTTTGTCGGGAATGAATCCCTAGAAAATGGAACAAAAGCGCCAATAGTAGTTATGAAAAACATTGAAAAACATACTATTGAAAATGATAAACTTATAATATTAAGCAACCATGATTGATACGATTATTTTTGATTTTGGAGATATTTTTATCAACTTAGATAAACAAGCGACAGTTGATGGTCTTGAAAATTTGGGGTTGAATAAATGGAATGAAGATCTGAATCAATTGAACATGCAGTTTGAAAAAGGACTTATTTCCGAAGAAAATTTTCTGCTTGGTATTCAAAAACAAATTCCAAACGCTTCCATAAACGAAATTTCGAATGCTTGGAACGCCGTTCTTTTAGATTTCCCCCTTTATCGTTTGGAATTTCTACAAAAGCTTTCCAAAAAATATCGATTATTTCTATTGAGTAATACCGACTCCATTCACATTGAAACTTTCGAGCAAAAAAATGGAATTTCCTTTTACAGTGATTTTTACCAATGTTTTGAAAAAGTTTATTTTTCATTCGAAATTGGATTAAGAAAACCTGAGGCAGAGATTTTCAACTATCTTGTCAATAAACATAATATAGTAGCAAAACACACTTTATTTGTAGACGACAAAAAAGAAAACACCGACGCGGCACTTTCACTTGGATTTAATATATGGAATTTACAAGTTGGACAGGAAGATGTCGTGAATTTATTCGAAAAGAAAATACTTTAAAGCAACATTAATTTTTGGAATCAAAAGACACTTACAAAACCATTGCCTTCCCCTCGTCAGCATTTCTATTTAAAGAAAAAAACAGTAAATTCTTTGGCTATGCCTTTCCAATACAATCAGAAAGCGAAGTAAAACCCATACTAGAAAGTTTAAGAAAAGAATATCCAAATGCCGTACACTATTGTTACGCGTACCAAATTGGCACTGAAATACTGACACACAGAGCAAATGATGATGGTGAGCCAAGCAATACGGCGGGAATGCCCATTTATGGCCAAATACAATCTTTTGGCCTTACCAATGTTCTAATTGTTGTGGTTCGAATTTTTGGTGGAATAAAATTAGGCGTTGGAGGGTTGATTACAGCTTATAAAACTGCCGCTCAATTAACACTCGAATCTTGTGAAATAACAGAAAAAACGATTGACATCCATTACCTACTTTCATTCGACTATAAGCACATCAATAAGGTCATGCGCGTGATCAAGGAAAAAAACATAGCGATTGTAAGTCAGAAAATGGAAATGAGTTGCGAAATTGAAATTGTTACCCGCAAAAAAAAGCAGAAACAATATTCGATATTTTCAATTCTATGTTTGAAATTGAAGTAAAACCCGTTCTGTTATAATCTCAAAATAAATAGAAATTTATAATCATTTCATAAAGAACGGTTGTCATTTTTCAATTCTATTCAAAAGTTCAAACAGATAAGTTGGAGGGGCTATTGGTCGTCCTGTTTTCATGTCTACAAATACCAAGATAGAATTACCCGTTGTTAATAACTCCCCCTCCTCATTAAACAATTCATAGTCAAATTCAATCTTGACCGATGTCTGTTTTTTTAATATTGTTTTCAAAGTTAACAGTTCGTCGTACCGAGCAGGTTTTTTATAATTTATAGACAATGAAACCACCGGAAGCATAATTCCGTTTTCCTCCATCCATTTATAGGAAATCCCTTTATTTCTGAGCCATTCAACCCTGCCAGATTCAAAATACTGGGCATAATTACCATGATAAACTACCCTCATTTGATCCGTTTCAGAATAGCGAACACGTATTTGAATTTGATGATATTCCATTAAATTATTTATTAAAAATTAAATTTAAAAAAGGGACATACGACAAAATTTTTTTAAAATTGTATGTGAAATATTTTTTTTTAGAGAAATTTGTTCACATATTTGTTGTCCGATAAAAACAAGATTAATTTCACTTCTTTTTTTTATAAAATCACCATTAAAAACCAAAATAATTTAACCTAATTCATGAACAAGACTGCTCAATC
>CANHNG010000182.1 GCA_947461915.1 Flavobacteriaceae bacterium | reverse complement strand
GTAAAACAAGTGAGTCAACCTGAAGCTTTTGGGGTAATCAACTTAAATGAAAAGAATGAAATAGTGGAATTGGTCGAAAAGCCGAAGGAATTTGTTTCGGATCTTGCCGTTATCGGAATTTACTATTTTAAAGAAGTGGCCGTTCTTAAAAATGAACTCCAATTCGTGTTGGATAACAATATTATTCACGGAGGAGAATACCAAATTAACGACGGAATAAAGCAAATGATGGCAAAAGGCATGAAATTTGTACCGGGAGAAGTGGCTGAGTGGATGGATTGTGGAAACAAAGATGTTACCGTAGAAACCAACTCCAGAATGTTAGGCTTCTTGCACAACGATGGAGAGCATTTAGTGGATTATGATGTCAAATTGGAAAATTCAACCATTATTCCGCCTTGTTATATCGCCGAAGATGTAATTCTGATTAATACAACCGTGGGTCCAAATGTGTCTTTAGGAAAAGGATGTCACGTTATCAATAGTACAATAAAAAACAGCTTAGTTCAAACACATTCACACATAAAAAATGCTAATCTTGATAATGCTATGATTGGAAATCACGCCAGTTTCGATGGTAATTTCACTAGTATCAGCATTGGAGATTATTCGGTATTGGAATAATGTTTAATTTCTACAAGGTTTTAAGCCATGCAGAATTAGGGCGAAGATTGATAACAAATAATTATGAATAAATCGGTTTTAGTATTTCTCTTCTTGGTTTTGCTTTGCAATCCAGCTATGCTAATGGCACAAACTGAACCGGAGCAAATCAAACCTGACACCGACAAATTTCAGGATTATTTTTATGAATCATTATTGCAAAAGGGGATTCAAAATTATGACAAGGCCATCAAGGCATTGGAACAATGTTTAAAAATAAAACCGGATGATGCTACGACCTATTTCGAATTGGGAAAAAACCAATTGGCATTAAAAGACTACAATAACGCCTATGCTTCATTCGAAAAAGCGACTCAAATTGATCCCAAAAACAAATGGTTTTGGCTAGGAATGTACGATGTAAGTTACCAAACCAAGGACTATAATCAAGCCATTATCACGGTGCTTAAAGTAATAGAATTTGACGCTGCTTATAAGGAAGATTTGACGTCACTGTACATGAACACCCAACAATTTGACAAAGCTCTCGGCCTCATTAACGAATTGAACGATAAAATTGGAAAAACAGAGAGAAGGGAATCCTATAAAATGCAGATTTTGTCTCAAGGAAAATATCAAAATGCCGAAATAGAAAATCTAATCGTGCAAATCAATAAAAACCCTAAAGAAGAATCCAATTATATTGCACTAATTCAATTGTATTCAGAGCAAAATGATGCTCAAAAAGCACTTGAAATCACTCAAAAACTGGAAGCCGAAATCCCAACGTCGGAATGGGCGCAAGTGGGTTTATTCAAGTATTATTTGGATAAAAACGATGCACAGAAAGCAATAAATTCGATGAATGTTGTTTTGGCCAGTACTAAAATAGATGCCAAAATTCGTCATCGCATACTCAATGAATTTTTGGTTTTTGTCAATACGAACCCACAACATGCCCCCGATTTAGAAAGAGCGATTGCCTATTTTGATAACGACCCAGATGTAAATGTAGCTAAGGAAATAGGAAAATATTATCATACTAAAAAACAATGGGACAAAGCCATTTATTTCTATGAAAAGGCTTTAAAAAACAATTCTGGAGAAGATATTGAAACTAACTTGCTCTTGCTGCAGGGGTATGTTGAAACGAAACAATTTGAATTGGTTTCCAAAAAAGCAACTGATATGGCGGAAACGTATCCCACTCAACCCCAGTTTTATTATTTTTCAGGCTTGGCAAACAATCAGTTACAGCAGTTTAAAAAAGCCAAGGAAATGCTCGAAATGGGATTGGATTACCTTGGAAATGACGTTGTATTAGAAATCAATTTCAACATCCAGCTTGGCGAAGCCTATAATGGCTTGGGAGATTTCAAGAAAAAAGATCAGTTTTTTTTTAAAGCCAATCAATTATTAAAAGATAAAAAATAAGAATGAATAGATTTTTAGCGTTAACATTACTTGTATGCTTTGCTAGTTCGCTGACACTCGTGTCCTGTAAATCGAAATCAGTTGTTGTGGAGGCGACCAAAAAGGAGTCCCGAATGAGCGCAAATAGTATAATAGAAAACTATTCCAACAATAAAATGGAATTTTCTACCTTATATATTAAATCCAACGTGCAATATGCTGATAGCAAGCAAACGCAAAACGTTACCGCCGAAATAAAAATAAAAAAGGACGAACAGATCTTGGTGAGTATTCGGTTTTTAGGAATTACCATGGCAAAAGCATTGATTACGCCAACATCGGTGAGTTATTATGAGAAAATAAGTGGCAGTTATTTTGAAGGCGATTTCAGTTCCTTGAGCCAATGGTTGGGAACCGATTTAGATTACAATAAAGTTCAGAATATGCTTTTGGGGCGCGCGATTGACGATTTGAAGAAAGGAAAATACACCGAGTCTCTCGTTGACCAGACATACAGATTGGAGGATACTTCAAGCAACAGCATCAAGAAATCTTTCTTTTTCGACGCCAACACCTTTTTGGTCAAAAAACAAGAAATAGCACAAGTGGCCGAAGGGAGAAAAATCCGGGTGGATTATTCCAACACTATCGTTTATAAGGAGGCTACATTGCCTTCAAACCTATTGATTAGTACCTTTCAAGAGAAAGGGAAAACCGAAATAAATTTGGAATACAACACGATTACTTTTAATGAAGAACTTTCTTTTCCTTATAGTGTTCCAAATGGTTACAAAAGAATTATAATTAATTAAATTTGCACAAACTTATTTTCAATATGCCAAAATTTCTCCTAAGCCTGATTTTTATAGGCATGACTTCCCTATTGTGGAGCCAGACCTCGCAACAAGAAAAACTAGAAGAACGAAAAGCCCAAATTCAAAAAGAAATTAGGGAAAATGAATCCTTGTTACAATCGGTAAAGAAAAAAGAAAAAACGGCCGTTAATGTCGTCGTTATTCAAATCAATAAAATAAAGCTGAAGGAAAAGTTGATTAACACCACCGAAAAGCAAACTAAGTTATTGAACAATGACATATATATCAATCAGGTACAGATTAACAAACTAAAAAAAGAATTGGCAGAGCTCAAAGAGGATTATTCCAAGAAAATTCTCAAATCGTATAAAAGCCGTTCCGAACAAAGCAGAGCAATGTTCATTCTCTCGTCAGAGAATTTTTTGCAGGCCTACAAGAGAGTTCAGTACATGAAGCAATATACCAATTATAGAAAAATGCAGGGGGAGGAAATAAAATCAAAATCAATCCAACTCACCGATTATAATGGGAAACTGGATATTCAAAAAACAGCCAAGCAGAAACTGATTGCCGAAAACGAAAAAGAGCGATTGTCACTGTTGAAAGAAAAAAAAGAACAACAAAAATTGGTGGATTCCATTAAAAAAGACAAGAACAAAATTGCCGCAGAAATTAAGAAAAAGCAGCAAGAAGCCAAAGCCATTGACCGACAAATTGACCGATTGATTCGAGAAGCTATAGCCGAAGCTAATAGAAAAGCGGCCATGGAAAAAGCCATGGAAAAAGCGAGAGCCCAATCAAAAGCTGAATCGAAGGTGGAGACAAAAGAAGGGCTAAAAACGCGTGCAAAAGCCATTGTTTCGGCTGCCCCAGCCGTGTCTTCGTCTAGAATAGAATTAACACCGGAATCAAAATTAATAGCGGATAATTTCAAAGCCAACCGAGGGCGATTGCCTTTTCCGGTTGAAAGAGGGTTTATCTCGTTAGGCTATGGCAACCAACCACATCCAGTATACAAAACGCTTACGATTCACAATAGTGGAGTAGAAATCACGACCGATCAAGGAGCTAACGCCAGAGCGGTATTTGATGGTGAAGTAACAAGTGTTATGGTATTATCTCCCGTGAATAAAGCGGTGATGATTCAACACGGGGATTTCTTTACGGTATACCAAAATTTAAGTTCGGTAAGCGTCAGTAAAGGAGATAAAGTAAGCCGAAAACAAACTATTGGCAAAGTAAGAACCAGCGGGGAAACCGGCAAAACCGTAATCAAATTCTTGATTCTTCAGAACACCACTTATAATAATCCGGCAAGCTGGTTGTCGATGTAATTTTTTTTACCAGATGTCCCCTTGTAAGTTTCAAATATACAAGTGGGTTGTATTAAATCTTTTTATTGCTGCTGTTGCTGCTGTTGGTGAAGTTGCTCAATATAATCCAATTGCACTTGTTCTTCCACGGTCACTTCCTGAAGTTGCACATCATTAATTTCCTCAAATTGTCTTCCGTCTTCATAGCCAATGGACACGCACACCGAAAGTGTTTGTCTTGCAAACCCTTTGAAAGTTCCTTTTACAGGAGTACAATAGGAGAAGTTTCTGCCTACCGAAAGTTTAACATGATTGTCCATGGTCCAGATATTGTTGGTAGGATCTAATCCCAGCCAACCTTGAGTGGGCGTATAAATTTCTACCCAAGCGTGTGTGGCTCCTTCTCCTCTCAGCCCACTTTCATTCGGACAAATATAACCACTTACATATCTCGCGGGAATACCAGCACTGCGCAATAGTTGCAGTAATACGTGTGCAAAATCTTGGCAAACCCCCTTTCTGATTTCTAAAATTTCGTCAACGGTGGTTTCTATATTGGTGATCCCTTTGGTGTAAG
>CANHNG010000181.1 GCA_947461915.1 Flavobacteriaceae bacterium | reverse complement strand
GTAAGTTTTCAAATTAAAAACCAAACCGTCCAACCCAATTTTTCCAAAAATCAAATCACCATCTAAAAGTTTTTTTCCATCCAATACATTTGTATTAATTCTTTTGGCGTAAATCAAAGTGTCGTTATGATGGTCTAAAATCATAACTTTTTTGAGCTTTACTCCTCCAAAAATAGACACGGAAACTTTATCAATCGCAATATGAATCCCATAGTCTTTATTGATACTTTGGACAAAATATTTGGCGATTTTTGTTTGTGTAAAAGGTAAAGAAAGTGCTATTCCAATTACCAGCAAAAGTAGGACTAGTCCAAGTAGAGACCGAAATACTATTTTTTTAACTTTTTTGATACCTGTTAAATTTAATTTTTTTAAAAATATATTTTGGATCGAGAAATGAGACTGCATTCCATAAATATTCTTTAATTTTGGCTTCGATGAAAATTTACTAAACCGTTCGTCAAATATAATTCAAAATTTACGCCTTTTTATGCAAAATTCTGATGTTTTTATTCTTGCCATCGAAAGTTCTTGCGATGATACTGCAGCCGCGGTTTTACATAACGACAAAGTCTTATCTAATGTTGTGGCTAATCAGTTGATTCACAAATTATATGGCGGGGTAGTTCCTGAACTTGCCTCGCGAGCTCATCAGCAAAATATAGTACCCGTTATTGACGCTGCGCTTGGCAAGGCAAATATACGAAAAGAACAGTTATCGGCAATTGCTTTTACCCAAGGTCCAGGTCTTATGGGTTCTCTATTGGTAGGGAGTTCATTTGCCAAATCTTTGGCATTGGCGTTGCAAATTCCCCTGATTGCAGTAAACCACATGCAGGCCCATATTTTGGCTCATTTTATAGCTGAGGAAGGATTTGAGAAGCCAACATTTCCATTTCTTGCCTTAACAATTTCTGGGGGACACACGCAAATTGTAAGAGTGAATGGATTTTTTGATATGGAAATCATTGGAGAAACGACTGATGATGCCGTAGGAGAAGCTTTTGATAAAAGCGCGAAAATATTAGGCCTTCCTTATCCTGGGGGTCCTTTGGTTGATAAATATGCCCAACTTGGAAATCCAAAAGCATTTGATTTTACAAAACCAAAAGTACCCGGATTAGATTTTAGTTTTTCTGGTTTAAAAACAGCTATTTTGTATTTTATCCAAAAGAAAAAGTTGGAAAACCCCAATTTTGTAGAGGATAATCTCAATGATATATGTGCATCAATACAAAATACCATTATTGAAATTTTGATGGATAAATTGAAATTAGCGGTAAAAGAAACTGGAATCAAACAAATCGCCATTGGCGGAGGCGTTTCGGCCAATTCTGGAATTCGTATCACTTTAAAAGCAGCCGAACAAAAATATGGATGGAAGACTTATATTCCAAAATTTGAATACACCACCGATAATGCTGCCATGATTGGAATTGTAGGTTATCAAAAGTTTTTATCCCAAAATTTCGAAACTTCCGCAGTCGTTTCAAAAGCACGAATTCAATTCTAAACTATGCAATTATTTTATAATCCAAACATAAATGAAACTAGTGAAAGCTTTTCTTTTGACAAGGAAGAAAGCAAACATATTGTTAAAGTTTTACGAAAGAAAGACACCGATATATTGTATGTAACCAATGGATTAGGTTTTTTATTTAAAACTGAAATTACTTTAGCATCTGACAATAAATGTACCGTTCAAATTATTTCTTTCGAAAAAGAAGCCTCTTCAAAATTTCGGTTGCATTTGGCGGTAGCACCTACAAAAATGAATGATCGTTTTGAATGGTTTTTAGAAAAAGTCACCGAAATTGGCATTCACGAAATAACACCCATTATTTGCGAACGCTCCGAACGCAAAGTTGTAAATGCAGAACGATTTGAAAAAATTCTATTGACTGCCATGAAGCAATCTAATGTCTTAAATCTTCCAAAATTGAATAAATCCATAACTTTTAAAGAGTTTATCAAACACAAAAAAAAAGGTTTGCAATTGATTGCGCACTGTGAAGAAACCCATAAAAAGTCATTGAAATCGGTTTTGAAACCAAATACAAACGTGACTTTACTCATTGGGCCTGAAGGGGATTTTTCGGAAAAAGAAATTGCGTCAGCGATTGAAAACAATTTCATTCCAGTATCTTTAGGAAACACTAGACTGCGAACAGAAACGGCAGCAATTGTTGCGTGTCACAGTGTTGTCTTTGTAAATGAAGAAGAGTAATTTTAATAGTAACATTATGAAAAAAATACATTTGTTTTTTCTTTTGGTATCGGTTATGACTTTTTCCCAGGAAATCGCATTGGTAAAATACAGTGGCGGTGGCGATTGGTATGCTAATCCGACTTCCTTGCCTAATTTGATAAAATATTGCAATCAAAATATTAATACCAAAATAAAGTCCAAACCAGGAACCGTCGAGCCTAGTAGTCCAGATTTATTTTCTTATCCTTTTGTTCATATGACAGGGCATGGTAATGTAATTTTTAGCGATGCCGATGTCAGTAATTTAAAAAATTATTTAACCTCGGGTGGATTTCTGCATATTGATGACAACTACGGCATGGATCAATACATTAGAAAAGAAATAACTCGACTATTTCCCAATAATGATTTGGTTGAAATTCCGGCCAATCATCAAATCTTTCAAAAACCATATCTTTTTTCAGGTGGATTACCAAAAATTCATGAACACGACGGAAAACGCCCACAAGCCTTTGGAGTATTCATTAAAAATAGATTGGTATTACTTTATACCTATGAATGTGATTTGGGCGATGGTTGGGAAGATTCTGAAGTACACAACGACCCAATTGGAGTCCATGAAAAAGCTTTGAAAATGGGTGCTAATATTTTAAATTACGTATTCAACAATTAATTATGTAATTGTTATCGTATCATATTTTTTTATGAATAACTTTAGACAGCATATTCTTTTGGTCGCTTTTAATCGAACTATAATTACAGTTAATCGATTTTCCATCTAAAAAATTTGATTTTATTATATTTTGCCATATAGTTGTACTAAATTATTAATTAAAAGAATTATTATCTAATATATTTCATATGAAAAAAATTATTTTATTTGCAGCGGTTGTAATAACGATTCTTTCTTGCCAGAATGACTCAACAGATTCAGCCTCCCCAACTACCAATGCTATTTCAAACCGTGGATGTGCTTCTCAAGAAGTACTTGAAGCACAAATGATAGCCGACCCAACATTAGCCATACGAATGAATGAAATTGAAGCTTTTACACAAAATACAATTTCTAAGTCTAATTTTAGATTAGTAAGCGGTAAAATTGTAATTCCAGTTGTTGTAAATGTGCTGTATAGAACAGCAGCAGAAAATATATCTGATGCCCAAATACAATCTCAAATTGATGTGCTAAATAAAGATTTTACTGCTACAAATTCTGATTTCAATACTATTCCAACTTTGTTTGCTGGAGTTGCTGCAAATATTGACATTACTTTTGAACTAGTTAAAATTAATAGAAAAGCTACCACCAAAACATCATGGGGAACCAGAGATGCGATGAAAAAAACAAAACAAGGAGGATTGGATCCTACTTCTCCTTCTACAACTCTTAATCTTTGGGCTTGTACCATTGGTGGTGGAATCTTGGGATATGCTCAATTTCCTGGTGGTTCATTGACAACTGATGGAGTTGTAATTGATTCTTTCTATTTTGGTTTATCAAGTGCTGCAAGTTATCCTTATAATTTAGGAAGAACAGCTTCCCACGAAGTAGGTCACTGGATGAACCTTCGTCATATTTGGGGTGATGCCACTTGTGGAAGTGATTTAGTTTCTGACACGCCAACTCACAATACAGCTAATTATGGTGTTCCAACTTATCCACATTTAAGCACTTGTCCTGGAACTCCTGTGGAAATGACAATGAACTATATGGATTATACTGACGATAGAGGAATGTATATGTTTACTTTAGGTCAAAAAACAAGAATGTCTGCCTTATTTGTTTCTGGTGGAGCGAGAGCTGCATTTGGAATATAGTTTCCTAACAATTTTCAGAAAATAAAACTCGCTACATGTTAGCGAGTTTTTTTTATCTTTATCATCTTAATAATCAATAAATGATGTCCTCAAAAATAATAGCAAACGGAATAATAAGAGCTATGGTGGCAATTATTGCTATGGGGCTACTTGTATTCTTTATTTACCAAATCCAAACAATAATCTTTTATTTAATTGTATCTTTAATACTGACACTAATAGCAAATCCAGCAGTTGAATTTTTAAAAATTCGACTCAGATTTCCAAACATTCTAGCTGTCACTAGCACCATGATAGTTATTGTTTTGTTCATTATTGGGTTTATGATGCTATTTATCCCTCTTGTGATGTCTCAGAGTGAAAATTTATCTTTGTTGAATACCCGTGAAATTGAAACTAACCTTATTCAATTGGCTAATAAAATCTATGTTTTTTTAGAAAGTCATAATATTAATTCTAAAAATCTAATTCAGGAAACAAATCTTGCTTCCAAATTTAATTTTGATTTCATACCCGTAATCTTAAATTCAGTTATTGGAACGGTAGGCAGTTTTGGAATGGGATTAGCTTCCGTTTTATTTATTACTTTCTTCTTTTTGAAGGATAAGCTTCTTTTTATAACCGGCATAAAAACAATACTTCCTGACCAGCATGAAAAAAAAATTATAAATTCTTTATTCAAAATCAATGATTTGTTAAGCCGC
>CANHNG010000180.1 GCA_947461915.1 Flavobacteriaceae bacterium | reverse complement strand
CTTTTGATTACAAGCATGCCAACAGCATTTTAGTGACCAAACTTCTGGACGCTTCCAAAAATGATGACAATAAAAAAATGATAGTAAATTTCAATCCCGGCCATTTTGAAATTGTTGTGGTCCAAAATCAGAAATTACATTTATTCAATTCTTTCGATTATCAAACACCGGAAGATTTTCTCTATTATTTGCTTTTCACAGCCGAACAATTGAATATGAATCCCGAGAATTTCAAATTAGAATTATTGGGAACCATTGCCGAGGAAGACGATTTTTATCAATTGGCTTTCAAATACATTCGAAATGTATCCTTATTTGATGTTTCAGATTTACAGAAAAACAATCCTTTTTCAACTGCCCAAAACCGGGAACATTTTATCTTATTCCAATCGTGAGAATCATATCCGGCAAGTACAAAGGAAGACGTATTTTTCCGCCCAAAGGACTTCCCGTTCGCCCCACAACCGATATGTCAAAAGAAGCATTATTCAATGTTTTGAACAACCACTTCAGTTTTGAAGGATTGAAAATACTGGATTTATTCGCCGGAACAGGAAATATCAGTTTCGAATTTGCCTCCCGTGGCAGCACGCCCATCACCTCTGTTGATGCCGATTTTGGTTGCGTGAAGTTCATCAAACAAGTCGCAGCGGAATACGATTTTAATATTGCAGCCACTAAAAGCGATGTTTTCCAATTTTTGGAACGAAACAAAGCGACTTACGACATCATCTTTGCCGATCCGCCTTATGCTTTAGACCAGAAAACCTTTGAGAAAGTTGTATTACTAGTTTTCGAAAAAAACACGCTTCAGGAAGACGGAATGATGGTAATTGAACATTCCAAGTACACTAAGCTTGACCACTTGGTTCACTTTTCATTCAAAAAAAGTTACGGCGGTTCTATTTTTAGTTTCTTCGAAATTGGAAAATCAACCGAAGAAGAAATCAATAATAAAGAATTGTTTGAGGATTCCGAAGAGGAATAATTAGATATAACTTGCTTTTAGTTTTCCCAATCTATCTACAGTAAGAGGTTTGGGCAAATAATCAATAACTGCAGGGTTGCTTTTTGCGCGATCCTCATCATCGGGGTTAATAGAAGAACTGACAATAAACAAATTGGTGCTGAAATTTAGAGTGGGTTTAATTTTATTAAAAATTTCTAAAAACCCCCATCCATCCATTATGGGCATATTTATATCCAAAAATATCAATACTAAAGTATCTTTATCATTAATAGTTTTATTTAGCTCCAATAATTTATCAATACCTTCTTTCCCGTTATTAGCAACCTCAATAGGTAAATCTATTTCGGATTTTGAGATGATTTTTTTATGCAGATAATTAGTTGTAAAATCATCATCTATTAATAATATCATACTTAACATACTCATTATTATATATTTTTTGAAATTGTAAAATTAAAAGTACTGCCTGAGTTCAATGTAGATTTAACATGGATTTCTCCATTATGTAAATCAACTATTTTTTTGCAATGCGCTAATCCTATGCCATACCCTTGATAAGCAGAATCATTGTTCAGTCTTTTGAATATAATAAATACTTGATCGATATACTTTTCATCAATCCCTATTCCGTTGTCTTTAACTGAAAACTTCCATTCTTTTTCTGTTTCTGAACATTTAATTTTGATTTTAGGCGTAGTGTTTTCCTTGCTAAATTTAATAGCGTTGCTTATTAAGTTTTGAAACAATAATCGGATGTAAGTTTCATAACCTCTTATTTTAGGCAGTTTTTTGACTGTAATCTCGGCTTGAGCATTATAAATTGTTAGGGATAAATCATTCAAAATATCATTAACAACTCTATTACAGTCCATTTCTTTGACTTCATCTCTTTTGCCAATTCTGGCATATTCCATTAAACCTCTAACTAACGACCTCATTCTAATCGCTGACTTATTGATAAACTCAATATATAATTTAGCTTCGTCATTCAAATTATGAGAATACTCCTCTAGTAGCAATTCGCTAAAACTCATTAAAGTCAAGAGTGGTTCTTGAAGATCATGTGAGGTTATATAGGTAAATTGTTCTAATTCTGAATTTTGGTTTTGGAGCGTTTTATTTTGTATCGAAAGTTGTTCTTCCTTCTCTTTTCTTGTGGTAATATCTCTAATAAACGAACAATAACTTTTTACGACTCCTTTGTCATAAATAGGCAAAATCGAAAACTCTATTGGAAATTCTTTGTTGTTTCTATATAATGCCGGAAACTCAATGATTTTATTTGCTGCTACTCCTCTAAAACCATCATTATGTTTCTTAATGGCATTTTGATGTATTTTTTTAAAACGTTCCGGAATAATAATATCAGACAATAATTTCCCCATGACCTCTTCTGATTTCCATCCAAATATGATTTCAGCTTGTGGGTTCCAAAAAGTAATTTTACCATCCGGGTCAATTATGACAACCGCGTCTAAAGATGAATTAAGAATTAATTGATTTCGTATTTCATTGATATTTACAGTTGCTTGAGTGGATTTTAGTTCGGTAATATCCACTCCATACCCTATCATGTAAACAAATTCATCATTATTATATACAGGATAAAAACGGCGCAACACATAAATATTTTTGTCTTTTTGATATTCATCAATCCATTCAATCTGTTTTTTACTCTTTAATGCATTTTTAAAATGATTACGTCTAAATTCAGCTATTGACTTATCTATTCCTCGATATTCACAATAATCAAAATCATCTTTACCAATAATCCATTTTTTTATTTCATCCTCTTTTAAACCATTAGAATTAACATAAACATATCTATGTTCTTTATCAAAAACAGCAATATCTGCAGGAATATTGTCTAATATAATTTTATTAAATTTTTCTTCTTTTAGTAATTGATATTTTATTTTAGGTGTTTTAAGTAGGTATAGAATTCCAAGAGAATGACCATTGTCTATAGTCACATATTTTGCAGTAACATTGTAATTATCATTGTTTTTAGCTAAACAAATAGTATTAATAGTCTCTCCTTTTTGACTAATACAAGTATGAATTTGAGGAAAATATTTTTCTATAGATTGGTTTTTTAATTCCAATAATGAAACCCCTAATAAGTCTGAAGATGGACCGTTAGCATACAAAATTTCCAAACGATTATCAACTATAAAACTAGGTAAATTTGAGGAATCTAATATTTTTTCGTAACCTTTTAACATAATCTGGGACAACTTATACGCAAATATATAGTTTAATTTAAACTGAGTATGTAAATCCGTAAAATAAAAAACAGGAAGTGGATAAAATCCTACAATGATTTAAAAAAAGCAGACCTATAAGCCGGGTTCTGTATCTCGATTGCTCGAAATCCTTATCATTTATCTAGGCACATAATTGCTCATGTACTCCATCTTTCTACCCTTCGACAACGGGCGAGGACCCTTAAATGCCGATATACTTGAAATTTCACCGCATAGAGTTTACCTGGTTTCACTACAGCATTACCTGTACCTGCTTTCTGTTGCACTTGTCCTAATCCCGATAAATCGGAACCGACGGGCGTTACCCGCTATGCTTCTCTGTGGTGTCCGGACTTTCCTCCCCGATTTACATCAGGGCGATAAGGCGGTCTGCAGTGCAAATTTACAACAATAAGAGTCTTTTTCAATAGTTAGTCGCCTCACTTTAACAACACTTTCACAACTGCTTAAAAATAAAAAAGTTACCTTTATGAATATCCTTTAAATTAATTCATCATGGAACCAACCTATCATTATACCACCGTTTTAGAAGCCTTAAATGATTTGAAAGAAAAAGGGTTTACTCTTGATTTTAATCTTCACAAAGAAAAAATTATAAGTAATCCACTTGAATTTGAGGTGAAACATGTGTACCGTTACGAAGGCATTACCGATCCAAGTGAGGAGGCTACCGTTTATGGAATAGAATCAAATTCAGGTGAAAGAGGGGTTTTTGTTTCAGGATATTCTGCTAATTCTAATGATGAAGTCGACCAGGTATTACATAATATCAGAATACAGTAAAATGATCACTATTTTTTTTCTTCAAATAAATAAATATCCAAAAAACAAATCAACAAAAATCCTATATTTGCTTTCGAATAAAAAAGTATGGAACAATTTGTTGTATCGGCACGTAAATATCGTCCACAAACATTTAGTGATGTTGTGGGACAAAAGGCGATTACCAACACTTTATTGCACGCCATAGAAAGCAACCACCTTGCCTCTGCCCTATTGTTTACTGGCCCTCGTGGTGTTGGAAAAACGACTTGCGCCAGGATTCTTGCCCGAAAAATCAATCAACCCGGTTACGACGATCCGAATGAAGATTTTGCCTTCAATGTTTTCGAATTGGATGCCGCTTCAAACAATTCCGTGGATGACATTCGGAATTTGATTGACCAAGTTCGGATTCCGCCACAAACAGGAAAATACAAGGTTTACATTATTGATGAGGTACACATGTTGTCTTCGGCAGCCTTTAACGCTTTCTTGAAAACATTAGAAGAACCACCAAAACACGCCATTTTCATTTTGGCCACGACCGAAAAACACAAAATTATTCCGACGATACTTTCTCGTTGCCAGATATTTGATTTCAAAAGAATTACCGTAAAAGATGCCAAAGAACATCTTGCAGAAGTTGCCAGCAGTCAAGGGGTGATTTGCGAAGATGATGCTCTACACATTATTGCCCAGAAAGCGGATGGTGCGATGCGTGATGCATTGTCTATTTTTGACCGAGTGGTTTCGTATTGTGGCACTAATTT
>CANHNG010000179.1 GCA_947461915.1 Flavobacteriaceae bacterium | reverse complement strand
TTTCACAAATCCAGCAATATTTGCTCCTTTTACGTAATCCACATAACCAGAGCTATCAGTGCCATATTTAACACAGGAAGTATGTATGCGTAACATTATTTCTTTCAATTTTTGATCTACCTCTTCGGAAGTCCAACTCAACCTCAAGGAATTTTGCGACATTTCTAAACCTGATGTTGCCACACCTCCTGCATTTGATGCTTTTCCTGGCGAAAATAATAGTTTTGCTTTTTGGAAAACAATAATGGCTTCTGGTGTAGAAGGCATATTTGCCCCCTCTGTAACACAAATACACCCATTTGCCACAAGTGATTTGGCTTCGTCTTCATTCAATTCATTTTGGGTTGCGCATGGTAAGGCAACATCACAGCGTACTTCCCAAGGACGTTTTCCGGCAATGTATTTTGCGTTAGGATATTTAATAGTATAATCGCTGATTCTACCTCTCAGCTCATTTTTCATCTCCATTATGTAGGCCAATTTAGCAGTATCAATTCCGTCTGCATCGTAAATATATCCAGCGGAGTCTGACATTGTAACTACTTTTCCCCCTATTTGAATTGCTTTTTCAACTGCATATTGCGCCACATTTCCTGAGCCGGAAACAACAACTGTTTTGCCTGAAAAAAGATCCCCTTTTGTAGCCAACATGCTTTGAGCAAAATATACCGCTCCATATCCGGTTGCCTCGGGTCTAATTAATGACCCCCCAAAAGAAATTCCTTTGCCAGTCAAAACTCCAGTAAATTCGTTCCTCAGTCTTTTATATTGACCAAACATATACCCAACTTCTCTTCCTCCTACACCCATATCTCCAGCAGGAACATCTGTATTTGCTCCTATGTGCTTAGATAATTCGGTCATAAATGCTTGACAAAAATGCATAACTTCATTATCTGATTTTCCTTTTGGGTCAAAATCAGCACCTCCTTTTCCGCCACCCATTGGCAAAGTGGTTAAGCTATTTTTAAAGATTTGCTCAAAGGCCAAAAACTTCAAAATGCTTAAATTTACCGAAGGATGAAAACGAATCCCTCCTTTATAGGGACCGATTGCCGAATTCATCTGTACACGGTAGCCTCTGTTTACCTGAGTTTCTCCTTTGTCATCAACCCAAACTACCCGAAAAATAATGATTCGATCTGACTCTACCATTCTTTCCAAAAGCATCTTGTTTTGGTATTTTTTATTTTCTTCAATAAATGGAATTACCGTTTCAGCAACTTCCATAACTGCTTGCATAAACTCCGGCTCGTTCGGATTTTTTTTTGCAACCGCTTCAATAAAGCTAGTAATACTTTTTGACATGATTATTAGATTATTAACGTTTAAGAAAACGTTTTCGTTAGTGTGTGCAAAGATAGGTTATGTCAGAATAATTAAGACAAAATTTAATAATTATTCGCATAAGAAAAATAAAAAATAAAATTTATTTTTTGATATTACATTTAATGTATGATTATATTTGTAACTTGAATTTTTTTTAATTTTTTATATGTTTAAAAATATAATAATTGCCTCATTTCTTTACATGTCCATTGATTTTGGTTACTCTCAATCTAGTAAAACTTTCAAAGAGATTGGAGTAATGGCTGGCCCTGTTTTCTTTCAATCTGACTATGGAGAAAGTGGTGATTTTGAAAATTATATAAACCAAAATGGTTTTTCCATTGGAGTTTTTTATTATATTACACGTATTAATTCTAAAAATTTTGGAAAAAATTTAAAATATAGATTAGAGGCCTCTTACATGAAAAGTCAGCTTCAGCATTACGGAAAATGGGTTGATCCTAATAATAAAGAAGATTTTGCCAATCAATTACGAGCGATGCGAGGCTCAGTAAGTACTAAAAACCTTGGTTTTCAAGTAGAATACTATCCTTTTAAAACAGATGATTATTGTAGATTTTGCGTGTTATTCAATCCTTATGTGAGTTTAGGTTCCCAATTAAGCATGTATACTTCAGAAATTAGTTCTTCTTTAGGACCATTTGGAACTCCTGAAACAACTCCTTTAAAGTTCAGTAATAGCAGAAATGCAACTGCTATTACCGGTTCATTTACCGCTGGGTTTGGTGTTCGTTATAAATTTCCCAATGAAATATCGGCCTTAATATTTGACTACAGATTACAACATTATTATTCGGATTGGATTGATGGAGTCAATCAAGATAAAAAAATCTACCCAGAAAATAAGTCGAATGATTATTCGACAACATTCAATTTTGGATACATTTATTATTTTGAGTAAAAATAAAAAGAATCATTACTTTTATTCTAATTTATGCCAATACGATTTTAGATTCTTTAAGCAAACCCTAATCTTCTCTAAGACCATCCTCAATTTCACCAAATTTATCCGTGATTCCCATTTCTTTTAGCGTGACATTATGAATAGGGTTATATAAATTTAAGAAGGGCAATTCAATAAGAATTCTAACTCCCTTCGGCGGAATACTTTTAATTTTTTATAAAAACAATCATTTTTCGTGTCAAATGAATTTTCTTTGCATGAAGAAATTGCAATTTAGATGGACAAAATATATTATCTCGCCTCTTGCGATACCTGCCGAAAAATCATAAAGTCGTTGCCAAAAGACCATAATTTGGTATTTCGTGACATCAAACAAGACCCTATAATTTTTGAAGAACTTGAGGAAATGCACCAACTTTCCGGAAGTTACGAAGCGCTATTCAGCAAAAAGGCACAACTCTACAAATCGATGGATTTAAAGAATAAATCCTTAACCGAAGCCGATTTTAAAAAATATATTTTGGAGCATTACACGTTTTTAAGCCGTCCTGTTTTTATTATTGACGGCAAAATATATATTGGCAACAGCCAGCAAAACATACTCCAGGTAATGAAAGCTTTAGTCTAATGTCAAAAAGAAATCTCGCACTCATTGGCGCCACAATAGTATCCATAATATACGGCCTTACTTTTACGATTGCAAAGGACGTAATGCCAAAATATGTTGAGGCCGATGGTTTTATCTTAATGCGCGTAGGGGGCTCAACGATTTTATTTTGGCTTGTTTGGCTTTTCACTAGATTGGCTAAAACGGTTCGTAATGAGAAAATTGAGCTTGCCGATTTTCCTCGAATTATTTGGGCCGCTTTTTTTGGAGTTGCTCTAAACTTTCTTTCTTTCTTCAAAGGATTGACCCTCACCACTCCCATTTCGGCATCAGTAATTATGGTTTCAACACCCATGATTGTTCTTGTGCTTTCGGCCATTATAATTAAAGAGCGGATGCGAAAACGAATGGTTTTTGGAATTATTTTAGGTCTGATTGGCACCGCCTTTCTTATCTTGTACGGAAAGTCTGTTGGGAATGCCACCAATGCCAGTTTAGGTAATTTTCTGGTTTTTGTAAATGCGTCTTCCTATGGATTATACCTCGTATTGGTCAAAAAATTAATGGACAAATACAATGCTTTTACCTTTGTAAAGTGGGTTTATTTGATAGGTTTTTTTATAGTTCTCCCTTTTGGCTGGGATGAGTTTGAAGCAGTCAATTGGGCTTTGCTTCCCATTGATATTTATTGGAAAATAGGGTTTGTGGTGGTTTTTTCGACCTTTTTGACTTACCTATTGAACTTACTTTCGATGAAAGAATTGAAACCAACCACAATCGCCGTTTTCGTATATCTTCAACCCGTTTTCGCTACCATTTTTGCAATCAGTCTGGGAAAAGACGAATTGACGTTAGTGAAAATCATTTCGGCTATTTTTATATTTACTGGCGTTTATTTGGTTACGCAAAAGAAGTAGGTAGTGATCCGTTTTTTAGTAATCAATGCCTAAATTAAGCATACTCATTGATGTGCCTAATGCTACACTGAACAGTAAAAACTGCCTCCTGAACTCTTTTTCATTATCTTTGAACTCTTTTTAGAAAATGATATGATACAATCAATGACTGGATTTGGAAAAGCAAGTTTGCAATTGCCAACCAAAAAAATAACGGTAGAAGTAAAATCCTTGAATAGTAAAGGTTTGGATTTAAGCGTTCGAATGCCTTCGTCTTACCGCGAAATGGAATTGGGTTTGCGCAACCAAATTGCCTTGAAACTCGAAAGAGGAAAAGTGGATTTTTCCATTTTTATCGAAAGTACCGCAGAACAAACTACCACGAAAGTGAATGTTCCAATTGTAAAAGCCTACATCGACCAATTGAGAGCCGTTTATGCCGATGCCGATGAAACTGAATTGATGAAGATGGCCATCAGAATGCCCGACACAATGAAAACCGAAAGGGAAGAAATTGACGAAAATGATTGGGCCGAAATTCAAAAAGTAATCTTGGAAGCACTAGATTATATTGGGGATTTCAGAAAAGATGAAGGTGCTTCTTTAGAAAAAGAGTTCCAGTTGAGAATCAGTAATATCCGTCAATATATGAACGATGCTTTGGCATTAGATCCAGAAAGGGTTCAGGCTATAAAAGACCGTTTACAAACTGCCATTTCAGAGTTAAAAGTCAACGTGGATGAAAATCGTTTTGAGCAGGAGTTGATTTATTACCTCGAAAAATTAGATATTACCGAAGAAAAAGTACGCCTGACAAATCATCTGGACTATTTTCTGGAAACCATCAACGGAACCGAAGCCAATGGTAGAAAACTAGGTTTCATCACCCAGGAAATGGGACGCGAAATCAATACCATGGGCTCCAAATCGAATCACGCCCAAATGCAAAAATTAGTTGTCATGATGAAGGACGAATTGGAGAAAATTAAGGAGCAGGTCTTGAATGTGCTCTAGAAATAGA
>CANHNG010000178.1 GCA_947461915.1 Flavobacteriaceae bacterium | reverse complement strand
TTGCTCCACAACCATTCATAGACTTGATTTCCACGGAACGCTTGGTCTCCATTGGCAACAAAAAAATTACGTAATTGTTCTTTTGATAAAGAGCGGATGTCTTTCTTCTCGATTTGCATAGCGCAAAGTTAATAACTATTTGTTGTTTTGTTGTTTTGATAATTTGATAACTTTGACAAAAATTATAAAATGCATTTCATTTCACAAGAATTAGAAGATTACATCGAACAACATTCTCAGAAAGAACCTGAATTACTGGCGGCTTTAGACAAAGAAACCTATCAGAAAATCTTATTGCCACGAATGTTGAGCGGGCATTTTCAAGGGCGTGTTTTGAGCATGTTGTCCAAACTGATTCGCCCGGTAACCATTCTTGAAATTGGCACCTATACCGGTTATTCAGCATTATGTTTGTGCGAAGGAATGCAGGAAAAAGGAGTGCTTCATACGATTGACATTAAGGAAGAATTGGTAGATTTCCAGCGGAAATATTTTGACAAATCGCCTTGGGGAAACCAAATTATACAACATCTTGGTGAAGCCATTGCCATTATTCCAACTTTGGACCTGAAATTTGATTTGGTTTTTATCGATGCCGACAAGGAAAATTATATTCACTATTTTGAAATGATTGTTCCAAAAATGAACAAAGGAGGAATTATCCTTTCGGACAACGTTTTGTGGAGTGGCAAGGTTTTAGAGCCGCTACAAAGCAATGATTTGAGCACAAAAATATTATTAGAATACAATCAATTATTGAAAAACGATCCGAGGGTAGAAAGTGTTTTGTTGCCCATTCGCGATGGATTGACTGTTTCGAGAGTTATTTAAACTGCATTCGAGATTGGTAATATTGGTACACCTTATAGAAAACAATTCCATAAAGCCCCCCAAAAACATAACCCGTTAAAATATCAGTTGGATAGTGAACCCCCAGGTAAATTCGGCTGTATGCAAAAATCAAAGGATATAAAAAAATCAGAAAAATATAGTGATACTGTTTCTTTAATATTAAAAATAGGAAGGTCATCGTCGCCATTGAATTTGCGGCATGCCCTGAGAAAAAACTATAGGTACTCGAATGGTGTACTATTCGGATAAAATCTTTAATTTTTGGATCATTACAGGGTCGTAATCGCTTGAAAGTAATTTTGAATAGTTCTACAGATTCATTGCAAAACAATAGTACTAGACCAATAAAAATGACAACTATTCCAAGATTTTTAATGCCTATTTTTTTGTAAAGCAGATAGGCTAGCAGCAAGAAAAATGGCGTCCAATATGCCTGCTTGGTTATGATGAGCCATAAATTATCATAAGCAGGAGAACCTAGACTGTTTAGGTAAATGAATAGATGGGTATCTAGAGTCCCTATTTTTTCCAGCATTATTTTTTGCGTTTTATAGGGCCAATGCTATCCTCAATTTCTTCAGCAACTTGGTTTATTTGAGGTGCTGTTACGCCCAGTAATTCGTCTTTGGCCTTGTCAATTTCCGGAGTAAAAGTAGTTGAAAGTGTTGTCTGGGATATTGTTGTTTCTCCTAGCAGATTGCTTTTGGTTTTATCGATTTCTGAACTAATGCCGTGGGTAAAATCATGGAGCATTTTTTGATCAAAACCATTGGCCTCGGCACCTTTTTGAATTTCACTTTTGATATCATTAGTGGCGTTTTTTAATTTCGCCATCGCTTTTCCCAAAGTTCGTGCCATTTCAGGCACTTTATCCGAGCCAAAAAGCATCAATATGATAAATATGATAAATATTAATTCGCCTCCTCCTATACCAAACATACTCTGTTAATTTAAATTGCAAAGTTACAAAGTTGTCCAGTTACAAATGGTCTTATTTTATAAATAATTAACAACCAAACAAATTTTAAATTCAAAATCGATAGCGGAAGAAAGGGGGATCAAAAAAGATACCCTTGAGTTTTTTAAAACAAAAAACCCCAAACTTTCGTTTGGGGTTTAGAGCGAAAGACGAGGCTCGAACTCGCGACAACCAGCTTGGAAGGCTGGAGCTCTACCAACTGAGCTACTTTCGCATTACAACGCTGCAAATATAATTAATTACTTAGCTTCTTTGCAAGTTTTTTCAAAAAAAATTATCAAAACCTCTCGTTTTTTTATAACCGTTTTAAAATTAAATCGTTATAAATTCAGTAATTTTATATAGCAATCCCAATATTTATAAAAAAATGAATCCATTTTATATTTTCATGTTGATATGCATTATTGTGGGATGCAAAAAGGAACCGCTACAAAATGAGGTAGCCCTACAACGTATCGCTTCAATCCCAACAGTCCAAATAACATCGGATAAAATTGTGCCCATTGACAGTGTTTCATTATACCAGTACAAGAGTAAAGAACTGATTCATTTATACCAGTCCGCTGATTTTGTGACCATTTGGGGAAAGGAAAAAATTAGAAAAACGATTTTGGAACAACTCTCTAAATCCGATGAAGAAGGATTAAATCCATTGGATTACAACATAATTAAATTAATGGATTATGAGAGAAAAATCGCTGTGCTAACGGATCAAGAATTGGCAAACTTCGATATTTTGCTTAGCCTTAGCCTTCAAAAGTACATTTCTCATTTGACTAACGGGCGAGTGAATCCCAGTAATATATATAAAAAATGGGATTTGAAAGAAAACGAAATTGACATCAATGAAACAATATTCCAATTACTAAAAAGCGATTCCGTATCCAAAAAAATAGAGCTCCTAAAACCCAATCACATTGTTTACAAAAGGTTGAAAAACGCACTTAAAATCATCAATACTTTTCCAAAAGATGATTTTAAAAAAATAGAAATTATCGGTAAAATTTCTCCAAATGACAGCAATTCCGCATTAATTGGGATAAAAAAAAGATTGATCTATTGGAAAGATTTACAACCGAAAGACAGTTTGTCCATGATTTATGATAGTGAAACTGTCAAAGCCATGAAAAAATTCCAAACCCGACACGGTTTAGGTGCTGACGGCATTATTGGAAGAGGCACGATCGAATCACTCAATTTTTCTAAAAAACAGCGTAAAGAGCAAATTCTCGTTAATCTCGAGCGCTGGAAATGGTTTCCGAAAAATATGGGGAATGAATATGTAATTGTCAACATTCCGGATTATAAACTAAGTTTAGTTAATAACCAAGACACCGTTCAAACGCACAGGGTAATAGTTGGCAGACCTAAAAGAAAAACTCCTGTTTTATCATCAAGATTGACCCAAGTGATTTTTAATCCAACCTGGACTGTGCCGCCAACCATTTTGAGGGAAGATGTAATTCCCGCTATATTGAAAAATCGAAGCTATTTAACCCAAACAAAAATCAGGTTATACGACCGAAATGGAAATGCAGTCCCTTTATATAACTGGAGTTTATTGAATGCTTACAACTACCGTTATGTGCAAATTCCGGGAAAATTTAACTCGCTAGGAATGGTCAAAATGATATTTCCTAATCGCTTTTCAGTTTATTTGCATGATACCAATCACCGTGATTTTTTCGAAAAAACAGAACGTTCCTTGAGTTCAGGATGCGTAAGAGTGGATAATCCTTTAGAGCTAACCGAATATTTACTAAACGATCCAATTCATTGGAATCTGGAAAAAATTACTGAAACACTCCAAAAAGAAAAAACGGAATACGCTACCATAAAGAAAAAAGTCTTTTTTCATCTATTATATTGGACCGCATGGAGTGATACAAGCGGATTGATTTTTAGGGATGACATTTATAATCTTGATGTCGTTTTGTACAAACGGTTAGGAAACTAATTTAGAAGTTGAACTAAAATTTACGGAAGGATAGTAGATAAACAAACACGATTTATTTTTTATCGTATTGATAATTCCTTTTGATAATTCTTCTGGGATAGCCGGACATCCCTGACTTCGCCCCAACCTTTTATTGTTTTTGATAAACCTATCCGAGACATAATTAGCCGCATGAATTACAACTCCCCTAGCTCTGGCATTGTCATTTATTCCTTTTTCTAGACCATCTAATTTCAAAGACATGCCATGTTTTCCATTATAAATTTCACCCGTGGAATAAAATCCTAGGCTACTTTTGAGAGATTGTGCCGCATTTGAAAAATTATTGGCAAATTCTTCTCCAGTATTCCTTCCGTGTGCAACTAGGGAATTATACAAAATGGTGTTGGTGGCCAAATCAATTACCCAGAGTCTTTTAGTGTTTGAGGACAAACTAAAGTCAACTAAGGTTAAAATATCTTTTTGAATTAATCCTTTCTCTTTTAACAAATAAAAACCTTTGAGAGCTTTGGTGAAGCTTTCAAGATTGGGCAAGGCAAATTGGTTGGATTTTAAGGCGTTATAAACCACTTCGGTTTTTGAATCCAAACGCGGTGTTGTTAGGCTAACGACTGTACTTTTTTTGATGTTCTTCGGATTAGGGAAAATCGATTCACTTGGATTGATTGAAAATAGGAAAAACAAAACGATAGGAAATAACTTGTAAATCATTGGAAATGTAGGTTTTAATAGTACGCTTGGGATTGCTAATTTACAACAGAAATGCCCTTTTAAAAAATTTTTAAGAAAAAAATATGATTTTAGAACTCGTTTGGTGCTTTTTATTGGATTGAAATAATAACATCTCATTTGTTTTTTGTGTTAATTTTGCTATTTTTGTTTGAACACAGTCAAAGTTTATGCCAAAAAATTACTCCGTAATTCTCCTTTTTTTACTCTTTTTAAGTTCCGGCATTTACAGCCAAAAAAAGACACTTCAGGCAAAATCCATTGTTGATAAAATTACCAT
>CANHNG010000177.1 GCA_947461915.1 Flavobacteriaceae bacterium | reverse complement strand
GAAGCTTGCCAAAAAATTGAAAATCTTGTTTTTCCAAACTACTATCCCAACTATTCTTCTGAAAAAATCATCACGATGGATTGGATGACAGGTATACATCTTTCGGAGTTTACCAACAAAAATACTGATCAAGAAGTCGCCAATAAATTAGGTCAGGCGCTTTGGGATTTTTATATGTACCAAATTCACATTTTAAGAAAAGTACATGCTGATCCTCATCCGGGAAACTTTTTGGTAAACCAAGAAAACCATCTGGTTGCTCTCGATTTTGGCTGTATGAAACAAATTCCAAATGAATTCTACATTCCGTATTTTGAATTAATAGACAAGGAAGTTATTGATAATAAAATTCTTTTTGGCGAAAAATTATTCGAATTGGAAATCCTTAGATTGGATGATTCCAAGGAAGAAATCGAATATTTCACTCAAATGTTCTATGATTTATTGTCACTTTTCACCAAACCATTCCAATCGGAAACCTTCGATTTCTCGGATGAAGTGTTTTTTGAAAACATCGCCCAATTAGGGGAACGCTTTGCTAACGACACCAACCTTCGAAAAATGAACGGCAATCGAGGATCGAAACACTTCATTTATATGAATAGAACCTTTTTTGGTTTGTACAATTTAATGTTTGATTTGAAAGCCAAAATTGTGGTAAATGAATACCTAAAATACTAAAGTTGAAAAAAGAATTTTCATACGTTGAAAAAGACAAAACACGAAAAACTCAGGAATTTCAGAAAAAGAAGATTCAAGTGCAGTAGGCAAAGACAAATCATTAAAAATAAAATATCAAACAGATTAATAAAAACATGAAAAACATCGTAATCATTGGAGGAAGCAAAGGAATTGGCAGTGCCATTTTGTTGCAACAGTTGGAATCAAACATGGTTTACAACATTAGCAGAAATTCGCCCGACATAACACATCCCAACCTGAAACATTATTCTTTGGATGTACTCCAGGAAGCGCTTCCCGAGATAGAAAATATAGACACCTTGATTTATTGTCCAGGATCCATTAATTTAAAACCAATTGGCAGTTTGAGCATAGATGATTTTAGAAATGATTTCGAAATCAATGTGATTGGCGCAGTAAAAACCATCCAAAAATATTTGCCTGTTTTGAAAAAAGGAACTAATCCGTCCATCATTTTGTTCAGCACGGTGGCGGCAAAATTGGGAATGCCTTTTCACGCTAGTATCGCTACGGCCAAAGCAGGAGTTGAAGGATTGGTGAAATCACTCGGAGCGGAATTGGCCTCGGTGGTTCGTATCAATGCCATTGCTCCTACCATCACAGAAACCTCCCTTGCAGCTGGAATTTTACGAAATGACAGAATGAAGGAAAATATGGTGGAACGCCATCCGATGAAGGGGTATTTGAAACCAGAAGAAGTTGCCAATATGGCTAATTTCCTGATTTCGGATCAAGCCAAATCCATCTCGGGACAAGTTTTTGAAATGGATTATGGCATTGTGACGTTTAAAATATAAAAAAAGACTGTTTAACATAGAAAATGATGATAAAAGAAATAAAAAGTTACGAGAAAGTCGAACAGTATGATGGAAATATAACAGAAGCTTTAGCGGATAATTACAGAACAATAATTAACAATTTGGGCGAGGACATCAACAGGGAAGGTTTGGAAAAAACACCAGAAAGAGTGGCTAAAGCCATGCAATTTCTCACGCACGGTTATGGACTGAATCCATTGGAAATAATGAAATCGGCACTATTCACCGAAGACCACAAACAAATGATTGTCGTAAAAGATATTGAAGTTTATTCCATGTGTGAACACCATATGCTACCCTTTTTTGGCAAAGCACATGTAGCTTATATCCCGAACGGAAAAATTGTGGGATTGAGCAAAATACCTAGAATCGTAGACGCTTTTGCCCGAAGAATGCAGGTACAAGAAAGATTGACAGACCAAATAAAAGATTGTATACAGGAAGCTTTAAATCCACTAGGAGTGGCAGTAGTTATAGAGGCACAACACATGTGTATGCAAATGCGTGGCATACAGAAGCAGAATTCGGTTACTACAACATCTTCTTTTACAGGTGCGTTCGAAAAAGACAAAACCAGAAAGGAATTCATCAGTTTAGTTTCTAATAAATTGAGTTAAATTTCTTTTCAAGATAAAAACTATGAAAATTCTCTTAACAGGTGCAACAGGATACATCGGGAAGCGACTTTTGCCTATTTTGGTAAAACAAGGTCATGAAGTGGTTTGTTGCGTTAGAGACAAAAACAGGTTTTATTGTCCCATAGAGTTTCAGAAAAATGTGTCGGTCATTGAGGTTGATTTTCTAAAAATAGAAACATTGACAGCAATACCAACTAATATAGATGCCGCTTATTATTTGATTCATTCCATGTCAGATCCAGACGAAAATTATGATGATTTAGAAAAGCTTTCGGCAGAAAATTTCGTTTACGGTATTGAAAAAACAACAGCAACGCAAGTTATTTATTTGAGTGGCATCGTGAATGACAAATCGCTATCTAAGCATTTGTCTTCAAGAAAAAAAGTAGAAGATGTCTTGAATAGTGGAAAGTTTGCGATGACCACTTTAAGGGCTGGAATCATTGTGGGCTCCGGCAGCGCTTCCTTTGAAATTATTCGGGATTTGGTCAACAAACTTCCGATAATGATTACCCCAAAATGGCTGAATACAAAATGTCAACCCATTGCCATAAACGATGTATTAGAATTTTTATCAAAATCCCTCAAAAATCAATTAACTTATAACAAAAGTTTTGACATTGGCGGCCCTGATATTCTTACGTATAAAGAAATGCTTTTGGGTTTTGCCAAAGCAAAAAAGTTAAAAAGGTGGATTTACACCGTTCCAATAATGACGCCAAAGTTATCTTCATATTGGTTGTACTTTGTAACTTCGACTTCTTATAAATTGGCCTCGGCATTAGTCAGCAGCATGAAAGTGGAAGTGATTTGCAAAGACAATAAAATCAATGATTTATTGGATGTAAATCCCATGTCCTACGAACAAGCCTTGTCGAGAGCTTTGATTAAAGTAGATGAAGACAAAGTGGCTTCGAGTTGGAAAGACTCCTTGGTAAGCGGAAGATTTAACAACAATATTTCCGAATTTCTAAAAGTCCCGAAAAAAGGATGCTATATCGACAGAAGGAAGAAAGAAATAGAAAGTAAGTACTATACGCTTGAAAGAATTTGGTCTATTGGAGGAGAAACCGGTTGGTATTATGGTGATTGGTTATGGAATTTTCGAGGCTTCATCGACAAATTATTTGGTGGCGTGGGTTCAAGAAGGGGTAGAACCAACAAACACGACATCCATTCTGGCGACGCATTGGATTTTTGGCGGGTATTGTATGCCAACAAAGGGGAAGGTAAATTAGTTTTATATGCAGAAATGAAATTGCCCGGCGAAGCTTGGCTGGAATTCAAGATTATCAACAATACTTTGTATCAATCCGCCACATTCAGGCCTAAAGGAATTTGGGGAAAATTGTATTGGTATGCTATTTTGCCTTTTCACGGATTTATTTTCAACGGAATGTTGAATAAGTTAATTCGGTAATTACTTCAAAATTCCCGATTTGTAAGTTGAAATCGCACGATCTCTAGCAAAGGCATGTTCAACCATTGGCTCACCGTAACCCAATTCGAATTCAGGAATCCATTTTCGAATGTAGATTCCTTTTTCGTCGAATTTCTTGAGCTGGATTTCCGGATTGAAAACCCTGAAATAAGGCGCGGCATCACAACCGGTTCCTGCAGCCCACTGCCAGTTTCCAACATTAGCTGACAATTCAAAATCCAATAGCTTTTCAGCAAAATATGCTTCTCCCCATTGCCAATTGATCAATAAATGCTTGCATAGAAAACTTGCCACCACCATTCGAACCCTATTGTGCATGTAACCGGTTTCGTTTAACTCCCGCATTCCGGCATCAACTATAGGATAACCAGTGGTTCCTGAACACCAACGCTTAAAATCCTCCTCATTATTCCGCCATTGAATGCCATCGTAAGCCGATTTGAAATTGTGCGTGACCACCCTTGGAAAACTGAACAAAATTTGCATGAAAAATTCCCTCCAAATCAGTTCACTCAAAAATACTTCATTTTTATTCGCTGCCCAATTCACTAATTTTCGAATACTTACGGTTCCAAAACGCAGATGTGGCGAAAGATGTGTCGTACTATCCAAAGCAGGAAAGTCTCGGGTTTCATGGTAATTTGAAACGTTTTTCAAGTTATGGGGAATCACTTTTATGGAACTTTCCTCGAATCCTATTTGCTCCAATGTTGGAAAAGTAAAATTACTTTTATAGAAATTATAAAACTTTTCTGTTATATCGTATTCCTGAACCGGAGCCCTTTTTTTATATTGCTCCAACCATTTATTTTTGTAAGGCGTGTAAACGGTATAGGGACATCCATCGGCTTTCGTGATTTCTTTTTCTTCGAAAATCACTTGGTCTTTAAAAGAAAAACACGTAGTTTTATTCGATTCCAATAATTCGCAAATTACCGAATCCCTATTGATGGCGTAAGGTTCATAATCTTTATTGAAGAATACTTCCCTGACATCGAATTCTTGAAGAAGCGTTTGCCAAACCTCTTGGGTTTTTCCTTTTTTGACCAAAAGAGAACTTCCAATTTCCTGCAATTTTTGATTTATTTTCGAGAGAGAATCGTGAATAAAACCTACTCTAGCATCATTTTTTGGCAAACTGTCCAAAATGGCTTCGTCAAAAATAAACAAAGGAATTACTGGATATTTGGATTCCAAAG
>CANHNG010000176.1 GCA_947461915.1 Flavobacteriaceae bacterium | reverse complement strand
TATCTGATAAAAGCGAGGGTGCGCCGAATAATAAATCTTCACTGGTTCCAGTCTTCGGGAAAGCCATTACTTCTCTAATGGATGCTTTTTTCTCTAAAATCATCATTAAACGGTCAATTCCCCAGGCAATTCCTCCGTGAGGCGGTGCTCCGTATTGAAAAGCTTTATACATCGTTCCCACACTTTTCATCATTTCTTCTTTGTTGTAACCCATATTTCTATAAGTTGCTTCCAGAATTTCGGATTTATGTGCACGAACCGATCCTCCTCCAATTTCGTAACCGTTTAAAATTATATCGTATTGTTGCGCGATAATTGTTCCAATTTCATCGTCATTACCATTCATGTGTTTTTCCAAATCATAAATGGCCGGCATAGAGAAAGGATTGTGCGTAAACGTCCATCTGCCTTCATCTGTTCTTTCAAACATTGGAAAATCAATTACCCAAGCCGGACATAATTCCTTTGGATTAATTAAGTGCAATATTCTACCCAATTCTTGACGAACCGCATCCAAAGCTTTATTGGCCGTGGCATAATCCGCCGCCGAAAAGAATACAATATCACCAACTTGCGCATGGGTCACTTTTATAATTCCTGCCGCAATATCTTCGCCTAAAAACTTAATAATTGGCGATTGTAATTCGTCTTCGTTTACAATAATATAAGCCAATCCACCTAAACCGTGCTGTTGCGCAATAGCGGTAAGGTTTTCGATTTGACCTTTAGACATCCGTTTGTTTCCTTGCTCTTGAGCCGAAACTTTGATGCATTTTACAATCCCCCCCTCTTCAATTGGTTTACTAAAAACCTGGAAAGTAGTGTCTTTTACAATATTGGTAATGTCTTGCATTTTTAAGCCGTAACGCAAATCGGGTCTGTCACAACCGTAAAAATCCATGGCATCTTTGAAGGTAATGATTTCAAACGGACGCAAAATCCATTTGTTTCCATATATTTTCTTCACTACTTCATTAAACATTTTGGTGTTCAAATCGATAATTTGCTGCATACTGGCGTAGGCCATTTCCATATCCAATTGTGTAAATTCAGGTTGACGGTCTCCACGAGAGTCTTCATCTCTAAAACAACGCGCAATTTGGAAATACTTTTCATAACCACTCACCATCAACATCTGTTTGAACTGCTGCGGTGCTTGCGGTAATGTATAAAACAAACCAGAACCTTTACGTGTAGGAACAATAAATTCTCGCGCTCCTTCATCGGTTCCGGCACTTAAAATTGGAGTTTCAATTTCTAAAAATTCTTCTTCGTCTAAAATGTCACGCAATAATTTAATTACTTTATGACGGTTTACAATCGCTCGTCGTACTTCTTCATTTCTATGATCTAAGAACTTATATTGAAAACGAATAGCTTCGTTCGTTTTGGCCGCTCTTTTAATTTCAAAAGGCAAGGTTTTAGATAAATTTAAAATCTCCAATACCGAAGTTTCCAATTCAATTTTACCAGTACGCAAACCTGCATTATAGTCGTCTTCATTACGACCAACAACAATCCCTGTCACCGAAATTACCGATTCCGGTTTTAATTTTACTAACTCATCAATATTAGGAAATGATTCTCTACTGATTCGCACTTGAAAAATCTCATAACTGGAATCACGCAAATCAATAAACATTAATTCTCCGTGGTCACGCACACTGGCAACCCAGCCAGACAACATCACTTCTTCACTGATGCTTTCTTCAGATAATTGTGAAATTTTATGCGTTCTATAAGTATCTTTTATAATAATCGGAATTTCAGGAAGTGATTCTTCCTGAGTTTCTTTATTTTCTATAATTGTTTCTTCAGAGGCTTTTTCTAATGATTCTTTCTTTTCCAAAATGGCGGCAGCTCCTAATTGGTCTAAAATAATTTGACGAATTACTTTTCCATTAGCTCCTTTTCCGATAACTCCTAAAACTTTACCAACTAAAATACCTGCTTTTCCTTGGTCTCCTGCTTTAATTTCATTGGCAACAGCCTCATTTTCCAAAAGTACAGCAGTTATAACTTCTTGAATTTTTTCTCCCGAAATGGTATTGTCTTCAAAATACTTATTATAGTCAAAAGTTCGATCTTTTAAATACTCCGTAATCGCATTTTGAACTAAAACCGCCGTGATTTTCTCGGCTTTAAATAATTTAAAAATATCCGTTAAATGTTCAATACTATGGATTTCAGAATAATCTTCTGCCTTCATATTGTTTGCCAAAGTCTTGGCGACAAACGAAGGGTCTTTAATTTCATTATTGATGGCTACAAAAGTTTGCGAACGCAACTTGTCTGCCGTAAAAAACTTGGCATCTTGTGGCAAAACACCTCCGTTAATCAAAATAGATTCAACAGCGTAAGGCAAAGCGCTTGTATCCACTTTAATCGCTTCGATTTCTTTTTTAATATCTACAAAAGGCAAATCTGGTTCCGATATAAAACGATAATCGGCTTCAAATTCTTTTTTACGCATTACTTTGGTTTGCTTCAAATCAGCATCCCACAAAACCGTAGTTTGATCGGGTCTAAATTCTTTATGCTCAATAAAATAATTGAATTGCTTCTCCACTTCTTCCTTCAAAGCTTCGACCATAAACTTAAACGAGTTCAAGTTTTTGATTTCTGTTCTTGGATTCAATTCGTAACTGTGTTTTTTCCGTAAAGACACCGAAACATCCGATTTGAATTCTCCTTTCTCCAAATTCGCTTCTGAGATTCCCAAATTTTGAACAATACGTTGAATGTATTGTGCGTAGGTTGAAGCGTCTTCTATATTTCTGATACAAGGTTCCGTAACAATTTCAATCAACGGAACACCGGCTTTATTGAAATCGACTAACGAAATCGTTTTTTCGTGCATCAATTTGGCAGCATCTTCCTCGATATGAACCTGGGTTAGATTAACGGTAAATTGAGTACCGTCATTTCGATAACAAGAAACGTGTCCATCAGGAATTATGGGATTGTGAAATTGCGTTATCTGAATGTTTTTCGGATTGTCTGGATATTCGTAATGCTTTCTATCCCAAGAAATCACTTCATTATTAAAGGACGAACCTACCGCTTTTCCAAAATAAATCGCTTTGGTAATCGCTTCTTTGTTTAAGGCAGGTAAAACGCCCATTTGTCCGGTGCAAACCGAACATATATTTTCGTTAGGTGTTTCTATTTCTTGATTGGGACAAGAACAAAACAACTTGGTTTTGGTATTCAATCGAACGTGAGTTTCCAGTCCAATTACCAATTCTAAATCGTGGGCTTTTATTGCCGCTGTTAATTGCTCCAATTCCATTATAATGTATCTTTTAAGAAGTTTGCAAATTGCAATACTAATTCATCATTGTTTTTTGCTGCCGTGATTTGCAGTCCAGTGCTTGTTCCTTGTGGCACGGTTAAAGTGGGCAATTGTCCCAAACTAAAACCAACGGTATAAGCATCTGACAAATACATCGCCAAGGGATCTTTTAAACTGTCTCCAATTTTAGGCGGAGTGTTTGGTGTAACTGGTGATAAAATAATATCCACTTCTTGAAAATCTTTGCTGAAATTCTCCGAAATTTGATCTCTTAAAGCCAATCCTTTTAAATAGATTTCATCCGAGAATCCTTGGGACAATACTTGGTTTCCACCCACAATTCTGCGTTTTGTTTCTTCCGAAAAATTCTCAGAACGAGTTACCGCATAAGTTTCAATTAGATTCTCGGCTTCAATACGATTTCCATAATTGGTTCCGTCTAAACGAGATAAATTCGAAGCCGTTTCTGCCATTGCCAATGTATAATAGGTAGAAACTAAAATATCCGATTTGAAAAAATCCAATTCCTTTACTTCAATTCCTTTGGCTTTCAACTTTTCGATAGTTGCCAAAAAATCGGCTTTAATTTGCCCATCGATGGCATCACTTTCAATAAAGTTTTTAAAATACCCAACTGTTTTTACAGCAGAAGTTGCAATCGCAGCTGAACTAATTGCCGTTGAAGCGACTGAAGTTTGATCTTTTGGATCTTTCCCGCTCATTACATTCAACACAATTCTAATATCTTCAATTGATTTCGCCAATGGTCCCACACAATCCGTCGAAGACGCATAAGCCATCAGACCAAATCGAGAAATTCTTCCGTAAGTGGGTTTAAAACCATAAATATGGTTGTACCCGGCAGGCTGACGAATCGAACCGCCTGTATCGCCACCAATAGAAAACACAGTATATTCTTTGGCAACGTTTACTGCTGAGCCCCCACTAGAACCTCCAGCAACTAATGATGGGTCAATAGCATTTTTCACCGCTCCAAAAATGGTGTTTTCACTTGAAGAACCGTGACCAAAACTATCACAGTTTTCTTTTACTAAAGGAATAGCACCTGCATCTAATAATTTTTGAATGGCAGTTGCTGTATATGGTGATTTGTAATTTCTCAACAACTCAGAACTTGCCGTAGTGTACGTTCCTTGCAACATGTATACGTCTTTGATTCCAAAAGGAATTCCTTCTAACAAACCTATTGCTTCCCCTTTTTCAATTTTGGCATCCACCTTAGCAGCTAAATCTAAGGCCAAAGCATCCAACACAGCATTGACAGAGTTGTAGGTATTTTGTTTCAGTAGGTCTAATTTTTCTTGTACCAAAGCGGTGCAAGTTATTTGTTTTGACACCAGTTGTTGGTGTATTTTTTTTATTTGAGAATCCATTTTATCCTTCTATAACTTTAGCAACCACTAAAAAACCATTTTTCTTGCTCGGGAAATTTTCTATAATGAGTTGTTTCTCCATAGCCGAACTGGCTATCACGATATCCTCTCTTAAATCACTTACAGATACACAATTAT
>CANHNG010000175.1 GCA_947461915.1 Flavobacteriaceae bacterium | reverse complement strand
CCGAAATACCCTATCCTTGATAGAAGAGGGTCGCGATTTTCATCGAGTGAGATGAATAACAGGATGGATTTGTCCTAAGCAAAACGAACAGACGAAGTAAATAATAAAAATAAGAAAATCAGTTTTTGAATTTAGGGATTCCTAAATCTAAAATCTAAAATCTAAAATTTAAATGTCAATACAAGAAATATCACTTTCCGGAAGAAAAAAGCTAGTCTCCAACAAGGAGATGACTTTTTTCGAAAGAATGTACCTTATTGCGATTATCAAGGGTTTGATTATAACAATAAAGCATTTATTCAGAAAAAAAGCCACTATTCAATATCCCGAGCAAGTACGTGAATTTAGCCCTGTTTATCGTGGGCAACACATGTTGAAACGAGATGAGCAAGGTCGTGAAAACTGCACAGCTTGTGGGTTGTGCGCTTTGTCCTGTCCTGCTGAAGCCATCACGATGAAGGCTGAAGAACGAAAAGCTGACGAGAAACATTTGTACCGTGAAGAGAAATATGCATCGATTTATGAAATTAATATGTTGCGTTGCATCTTTTGTGGATTGTGTGAAGAGGCCTGCCCGAAAGATGCCATTTACTTGACGATTTCCAAAGAATTAGTTCCAGCTAGTTATAACAGGGAAGATTTCATTTTTGGAAAGGACAAATTGGTAATGCCTTTGGATATCGCAATGAAAAATGCTCAACTTAAAAACGCTAACTAATGATACAAATCCCTGATTTAGCCAATGCAACACCAATCCAAATTATATTTTGCATCCTGTCCTTTATCACCTTAGCTACGGCTTTTTTAACTATCTACAGCAGAAATCCTATTCACAGCGCCATCTATTTAGTGATTTGTTTCTTCTCGATTGCAGGTCATTATTTGTTGTTAAACGCCCAATTTTTGGCAATAGTTCACGTGATTGTGTATTCTGGAGCTATCATGATTTTGTTTTTGTTCACCGTGATGCTGATGAATTTGAACAAAGAAAATGAAGTTTATAAGCCCAGAGTTACTCGATTGGGGGCAATTGTTTTGTTCTGTTTGATGTGTTTGGTTTTAATAGCAATTTTCATCAATTCGAAACCAATTGTTGGAGAATACATTACCACTGGTGAAGATTACCAATCCATAAAAGTATTGGGTAAAGTCTTGCTTAACGAATATATGGTTCCTTTCGAATTTGCTTCTGTATTGCTTTTGGTAGCAATGATTGGCGCAGTTTTATTGTCTAAAAAAGAAAAATTAGGGAAATAATATGAATAATATTTTGAATCAAGTGGGTATCGAAAATTACATATTCCTAAGCGTAATACTTTTTTGTATTGGCGTTTTTGGGGTGTTGTACAGACGAAATGCTATCATCGTATTTATGTCAATCGAAATAATGCTGAATGCCGTGAACCTACTTTTTGTGGCGTTTTCGACCTATCATCAAGATGCACAAGGACAAATATTTGTGTTTTTCTCTATGGCTGTTGCCGCTGCGGAAGTTGCCGTTGGATTGGCGATTTTGGTTTCTGTATTCCGAAACATGGGAACAATTGATGTTGGAAATTTAAAAAACTTAAAAGGATAATCTTCAATGGATACAAGTTTAGTTTTAGTTTTACTATTAGCTCCTTTTTTAGGATTTTTATTTAATGTTTTCTTGGGTAAAAAAGCAGGCAAAAGCATCGTGGGAATTGTGGGTACACTTTCGGTTTCGATTTCTTTTGCGTTAACTTTATATTTATTTGCAAACGCCACACCAGAACCCCTTGTCATCAATTTATTCGACTGGATTTCGATTCAAAGATTCGACGTGAGTTTCGGTTTTCTTTTAGACCAATTGTCGTTGATTTGGTTGTTGTTTGTGACCGGAATTGGATCTCTAATTCATCTATATTCCATAAGTTATATGCACGATGATGAGAAAATGCATTCGTTCTTTGCCTATCTAAATTTATTCATATTCTTTATGATTACTTTAGTCATTGGAAGCAACTTACTCGTTATGTTCATTGGCTGGGAAGGCGTGGGACTTTGCTCCTATTTATTGATTGGATTTTGGTATAAAAACCAAGATTTCAATGATGCCGCCAAAAAGGCTTTCATTATGAATAGAATTGGAGATTTAGGATTCTTGATTGGAATTTTTATTGTGGGTTCTTTATTCAACACTTTGGATTTTACCACTTTAAAAACTACAATTGCCTCAGCGAGTGATGTTAACGATTTTTGGATTGCAGTAGCTGCATTAGCCTTGTTCATTGGAGCCTCTGGAAAATCAGCACAAATTCCTTTGTACACCTGGTTGCCGGATGCGATGGCTGGACCAACACCGGTTTCGGCATTGATACACGCTGCGACGATGGTCACCGCAGGGATTTTTATGATAACAAGATTGAACTTCTTGTTTGATATGGCTCCGAGTGTTCAAAACATTATTGCAATTGTTGGAGCAGTTACCGCTTTGGTTGCCGCCACGATTGCCTTGGTTCAAAATGACATCAAAAAAGTTTTGGCCTATTCTACCGTTTCACAATTGGGATTAATGTTCTTGGCTTTAGGATTGGGCGCTTATGAAGTTGCCGTTTTCCATGTAATTACACACGCTTTCTTCAAAGCTTGTTTATTCTTGGGCTCTGGTTCGGTGATTCACGGTTTGCACGGTGAACAAGATATGCGTAAAATGGGTGGATTGAAAAAAGCGATGCCAATTACTTTTATCACCATGTTGATTGCGGCATTGGCCATTTCCGGTATATTTCCGTTGGCAGGATTTTGGTCGAAAGACGAAATTTTAATGACTGCTTTTCACGCAAACATTGCGCTATGGGTAATTGGTTCGATTGCTTCGATACTAACTGCTTTTTATATGTTTAGATTAATTTATCTAACTTTTTTCAACTCGTTTAGAGGAACTGAGGAACAAAAAAATCATTTACACGAAAGTCCAAGTTTGATTACTTTGCCATTAATCATTTTGGCAATATTATCTTTCTTTGGTGGAATTATCAGTTTGCCAGGACATAGTTGGTTGAATGAGTATTTATCACCATTATTTTCGAAAGTGGCTCAAGAAGAACATTCTTTTGGTACAACCGAGTATGTGTTAATGGCCGTTGCCACAATTGGTGCTATTATTGGAATCGCAATTGCTTACAAAAAATACTTAAAAGACAATACTATTCCAAGTGAAGATGCTGAAATAACTGGCGTTTCAAAAGTTTTATACAACAAATATTATGTTGACGAGGCTTACGATGCTATTTTTGTAAAACCGGTCAATGTACTTTCTAGTTTCTTTAGAGATGCTGTTGAAACCACTTTGTCGGCACTGGTATTTGGATTAGGAAAAGTAACGAATGAAATCGCTTTACAAGGAAAAAAAGTACACAACGGAAGTGTTGGCCTATATCTTTTCGCTTTTGTTTTAGGCGTTATTGCCATAATAACTTATTTATTTTTATAATAATTTTTTACCTAATGGATGTAACTACACTATTAATTATTCTTCTTGTTGGCGCATTGGCTACTTATTTTTCGGGCGATAAATGGGCTCCAAAAGTGGCGTTGCTTGTTGGATTGTCCGCTTTTGCTGGTGCAATTTGTTTGCTGAGCAAATACAATTTAGGACTCGAAATAAGTTATGCAAAACTTTGGATTTCAAAACCAAATATTTCTTTTGCTTTGCAGGCTGACGGATTGGCTTTGGCGATGCTTTTGCTGACTACTGCACTGACACCAATTATTATTTATTCTTCTTTTGGAAATACCTATAAAAATCCGAAAGCTTTCTACGCATTAATCTTGTTTATGACCTTTGCAATGGCCGGAACTTTCCTAGCTTCTGATGGTCTTTTATATTATATTTTCTGGGAGTTATCTTTGATTCCAATTTATTTCGTCGCTTTGATTTGGGGTAATGGTGATGCCGAAGAACGCAAAAAAGCAGTAGTGAAATTTTTCATTTATACATTGGCCGGTTCTTTGTTTATGCTGGTTGCATTCATTTATTTATACCAAAAAGCAGGAAGCTTTTTAATTAGTGATTTAACTCCACTTAAATTGTCAGCAACAGAGCAATTCTGGATATTCCTGGCATTCTTCTTGGCGTATGCCATCAAAATTCCTTTGATTCCTTTCCATACTTGGCAGGCAGAAGTCTACCAAAAAGCTCCAACCGTTGGAACGATGTTACTTTCGGGAATTATGCTAAAAATGGGATTGTATAGCGTTATTCGTTGGCAATTACCAATTGCACCATTGGCTGCAAAAGAGTATATGAACGTGTTTATTGGTCTTGGAATTGCGGGTGTAATCTATGGATCTATCGTGGCTTTGCGCCAAAAAGATTTGAAAAAATTATTGGCTTATTCTTCTTTGGCTCATGTCGGATTAATAGCTGCCGGTGCTTATACTTTAACGCTTGATGGACTGCGTGGTGCGGTTTTACAAATGATAGCCCATGGATTTGTGGTGGTTGGCTTGTTCTTTGTGGCCGAAATCATTTTCAGAAAATACGAAACACGAAATATTTCTGAAATGGGCGGGATTCGTGCTCAATCGCCAAAATTTACCTCCATGTTTCTAATCTTGGTTTTGGCATCGGTCGCTTTGCCATCGACGTTCAACTTTGTGGGAGAATTTATGGTGTTGTATAGTCTTTCTCAAATAAACATTTGGTTTTCAATTCTTGGTGGAACAACCATCATCTTGGGCGCATATTATATGCTGAAAATGTTTCAACACGTGATGTTGGGTGAAACCAATGTAAAATTATTTGCAGACGTAACTTTTAACGAAGGTTTATCTTTAATTCTTATCATTGCCGTTTTATTCT
>CANHNG010000174.1 GCA_947461915.1 Flavobacteriaceae bacterium | reverse complement strand
TGTACATTTGAGTGTGGTTTTGATTAATTACTTGAGTATATCAATCTGAACAGAGAAGGTTATTCAATAGTCAACCGCCGTAAGGTATGTAGTTGATAATGGTAAATCAAAATCTACAATTGGAGGTCTTTAACAAGGCCTCCTTTTTTGTTTGGATTATTCTCAAAACTATTAAAATCTAGCTATATCTTAATCTCACGTAAACGTGTTTGATTCCTTTTTTATCTGATTCTCTTTCGTCAATTTCGAGAATATCGGTAAGGGATTTTAGCATTGGGGTAAGTTTAGAAAAGCCATAATTTCTAGGGTCAAATTCGGGTTTTTTCTTCACAATAAGGTTTCCTACATCACCTAAGAAAGCCCATCCATCATCATCGCCAATGGCTTCTAAAGTACTTTCGATGAGTTCTATAGTTTGATTGTCAATTTTGCTGGAAATATCTTTTTCGGCTTGTTTTTTCAAACCTGAATTTGGCGCAGTTGTTTTTGGTACTTTGCTCCGTCCACTTGCTGAAGCTCGTGTCTTTTTGATAGCGCCTTCAAGGACTTCAATGTATACAAATCTATCACAGGCAACAATAAAAGAATTGGGCGTTTTCTTTTCGCCGATTCCAATGACTTTCATTCCGGATTCCCTCAAACGAATGGCCAAGCGCGTGAAATCGCTATCGCTGGAAACGATACAAAAACCATCGACCTTGTCGGAATATAGCAAATCCATAGCATCGATAATCATAGCTGAATCTGAAGAGTTTTTCCCAACGGTATAACTGTATTGTTGAATAGGGGTAATGGCGTGTTCTAGTAGCACACTCTTCCATCCACCGGCATTTGGTTTTGTCCAGTCGGCATAGATGCGTTTCGTGGTAGGTGTTCCGTACTTTGCGATTTCCTCCATCATTCCTTTTACATTGCTATACGGAACATTGTCGGCATCAATTAGCACGGCTAGTTTTAATTCTTTGGTATCTTGTAGCATATTTTATTTTTAGTAGTTTTTTTTTACCATTGATTTTAATTGAGAGTACAATTGAAACAGAATATGGTTTATCAAATATACAAAGTTTATCAAGAAAACGGATTGTCATATTAGCAAATGCAATGGACATATAAATCAGATCTGATTTTTATAACAAATACAATTAAATACTTTTAATTTAATAACAGAAAACCCTCAACGGCAGCCTATTTTCTAGGTTGCATTGGCTTACGGTCAATAAATTTATGGATAATGAAATGATTTTGAACTCATAAACAAGGTGTTGACTCCGTTGTCATTAAGATTAACCGATATGATTTTTTGTAATAAACTCGGACAATTTTATACCCTTTTCTGGATTATTAAACCCTAATTATGTTTTATTTTTGAAATTAATTATTGTATGTTATTGTGATTGAAAATTAAAAACAAGCTTGCCCAAGATTTTTTTTGAATTATATTCAAAATATTTTTTTTAAAATTATAAAATTTGCTAGTTAAAAATTAAAACGTTAAACCCTTAAACCTACTAAATATGAAGTACAACCAACCAACAAAAAGATTTTTAGATTCAATGTCATTTATGTTCCTTTTAGGTCTGGCGATGACTCTATTGACTTCAGTAAAGACAAATGCAGCCACAACCACTGTTAGTAGCGTAACTGCATTGCAAACGGCTATAAATAATGCGAGTGCCGGGGATGTTCTTATTCTTGCTAATGGTACCTACCTTAACAATACGCTAACTATTAGTAAGAGTAATATTACCGTGAAAGCAGCCACTTCTGGTGGTGTTTATTTGAATGGGAGTAATGCAATAACCATATCTGGAGATAATGTCACCTTCAGTGGGTTTCAATTTACTAGCGGATTTCCATTTGGCTCATTAAATAAAGTAGCCATTACTGTTACGGGTGATCATGTTATTGTAACTCGGCTTAATTTCTCAGGTTACAATGCTTCAAAATATATCAACTTACAAGGGCAATATGATGAAATAAGTTACTGTAATTTTGAAAACAAGCCTGCCACCTCAATTTCCACTAGTGAGAAAGGTAATATGATTCATATTGCTCAAAGATCGGATCTAACCCCAAATTATGCCAAAATAAGCTATTGTTCTTTTAAAAATATGCCTGGAGATGGAGGGGATTATGGGAATGAGTGTATTCGTATAACCAATCACGAGATTGCCGAGCCTGGATCCTATCAGTCTAGAACCATTGTAGAATATTGTTATTTTACTAATACCGGCCTAGGTGATGCTGAAGCTATTTCTGTTAAAAGTGACAACAATATACTTCGTTATAATACAATGGTCGATAATCAAACTGCTAACTTTTGTTTTAGATATGGTGATGACAACGTTGCTTATGGTAACTTTTTTATAAATTCAGGAGGAATCAGGATAAAAGAAGCTAACAATATTCATTGTTATAATAATTATTTTGAAAACTCCGGAAATGGTTCGGTATCTGCTCCAATTATGTTTGTATATGATAATACTTCTGTTGTTTCTCATTTAAATTATTTAAATATCGTCAATAATACTTTTGTTGGTGGTAGTTCCATTGAATTGAGTAACTCTTCCGCGACTAATAATGGTAATGTACCCATTACGACCTTTACTAATAACACTTTTGCCAATAATATTTTTAAGTATGCAACTGGAAGTATCTTTTCTGGATCAACATCAGGGATTTCATGGGCAGGAAACTTTCGACAAGGGACTTTAGGAATATCCAATCCTTCTTCAGGTATGGCCAATACAAACCCGCTTTTAACTTTAAATTCAGAAGGTTATTACGGGCTTCCGTCTAATAGTCCTGCTATAAATGCATCTAGTTCTAGTTATCCTTCTATTTTAAATATTGCCTATATAGAAACTGACCCTAGTTTATTATCCGACATTAGTGGACAGGCTAGGGTAGGAATTAAAGATGTTGGTTGTGACGAATACAGTACAGCTGCAACCACGAATCATCCATTGGCTTTAACAGAGGTTGGTCCGGACTATTTAGGAGGGCCTACTACAGATGAGCCTACAGCTGCTAGTACTCAAACGATTTGCGGGGTTGCGACTGTTGCTAATTTGGCAGCTACTGGAACGGATTTAAAATGGTATACCTCATTGACTACAGGAAGTCCTTTGGTTTCGACTGACTTTGTTTATTCAGGAAATTATTATGTTTCACAAACTTTAAACGGCATTGAAAGTACCCGAAAAACAGTTGTGGTAACAGTTACCTCTCCGGCACCTATAGCAGCTGCACAGTCTTTTTGTTCCTCTGCAACAGTGGCCAGTTTAACGGCAACTGGAACCTCATTAAAATGGTATTCGGTTGCAACTGGAGGGTCTCAATTGTCTAATAGTACATCACTATCAACTGGAACATATTATGTTTCACAAACAGTAAGTAGTTGTGTAAGTTCAAGAACACCAGTTTCAGTAATAGTATCCATTCCGGCATCATTACCTGTATTAAATGCAGACGGTCCTGGCGACACTTACGAATTAATTACTAGTGTTTTAGCTCCTTGTCAAGGTGTTTCTGCAGTAGAAGCACCAGATATGCTTACTGGAACTGTAGATGGTACACACCCTACTTTTGGACGTCACATCGCGGAAGTTATGGATGCTGATTTAGGAAAATATGTTTTTGAATTTTATTCCCATGTCGCCGAAGATAACGATATCACCGGTGGATTAGATCGTGAGCGAGTTGAAATAAAAACTTATGGTGGATCAACAGATAATCTAAAAGGGGTTTTGGGAGAAACGGTAACTTATAAATGGAGGTTTAAAGTGCCAACAGGTTTCCAACCTTCTGATAATTTTACTCACATACATCAAGTTAAGGCAGTAGATGGAGACGACAGTAGTCCTATATTTACCCTAACCCCTCGATATGGAACGCCTAATACTTTACAACTTCTTTATACACAAGATTCAAGCACCTCAGCAGAGACTAGATCAGAAGTCAATTTGTCTTTATTTGAAAACACCTGGGTAGAGGCAGTAGAGACCATAAAAATAGGTACTGGTACAACAGGTACTTATGCTATCACCTTAAAAAAAGTAAGTGATGGAACAACGATACTTTCTTATAGTTCTAATGCTATTCAAACGATAAGAACTTCAGCTACAGATCCAGCTACTACAGGCAAAGTTGCCAATAGTTTTATTCGACCTAAATGGGGAATTTACAGAAGTTTATTGGATTATAGTAAGTTAAGAAATGATTCTATGCGTTTTTCTGATATAAGTATTTCAGAAATTGTCCCACCCACAGCTGCACTAACTGTTAATTCAGATGGTACTCTAGCAGTAAATGGTACTGCTCTTGCTGGATCTACAGTGACCGTTACATTTCCTGACAATACATTCGGAACTACAACGGCAGCGCTAGGAGGGAATTACGGACCAATTACATCGAGCACGCCACAGTTTAGTGGTGATGTCGTGGTAACTTATCTTTCAGGAGGAAATATATCTCCTGAAGCCATCATACAATACACTGCATTGCCAGTGGCCACTGATCAGTCTTATTGTTCGGGTACTGTTGCTACTTTAGTAGCCACAGGGACTTCATTGAAATGGTACTCAGCTGCAACCGGAGGAAGTGCATTAGCATCTACAGTAACTTTAGCGACAGGAACCTATTACGTTACGCAAACAGTTAATAGTCTTGAAAGTGCTAGAAAAAGTGTTTCTGTAACGATAGCTCCCACATCTGCCCCAACTGCAGTTGCACAAACAGTTTGTTCTACTGCTGCTACAATTGCTAGTCTAGTTGCCACCGGAACCGATTTGAAATGGTATACAACCAATTCTTCCACTACTGTAAGAGCATCAACTTATTCTATTTCATCAACTACCT
>CANHNG010000173.1 GCA_947461915.1 Flavobacteriaceae bacterium | reverse complement strand
TTCAACTTATAATATCACGGTTATTAATCCAAATGGATTAACCCCTTCTGCTGGAAATCCAGTAATTGGGACTAATTTAGCAGTAAATGTTATTGCTGATGATGCATGGACAAACATAACACCAGTGGCAGTAAATGTTATTTATAACGTTGTTCCAGTAAGTGCTGCAGGTTGTCAAGGTAATCCTTTCACGGTTACCCTTATTATTAATCCAGAACCAGTAGTGGCTAATCAAACCAGCACTATTTGTAGTGATGTTGTTAACGGAGTTACTTTAGGAAATGATATTGATACCCCACAGGCAACAACGTATAACATTACTAATATTAATCCGAATGGATTACCTATTTATGCTGGAAACCCAACGACAGGAACTGGATTAGCAGCTAACGTTATTGCTGATGACGCTTGGACAAATACCACACCAGCAGCAGTAGATGTTGTTTATACAGTTGTGCCTGTAAGCTCAGATAATTGCCAAGGAAATCCTTTCACTGTTACCATTACTGTTGAGTCAGAATTAGTTATTTCGAATCAAAGTTCAGTAGTGTGTAGCGATACTACTAATGGATTAATTTTAGGTTCAGAGCCTACAGCAACTTATACTATTACAAATATTGTATTTAATGGACTAATTCCTTCTGCTGGAAATCCTCAAGTAGGAAGCGGTTTCTTAGCAAATGAAATTGCAGATGATGCGTGGACAAATGAAACTACATTACCTGTAACTGTTATTTATACTGTTACTCCACAAACAAGTTCAGGTTGTACAGGAAACCCTATAGATATTACATTAACTATAAATCCCGAGCCTATTGTAGTTAATCAATCACAATTAGTTTGTAGTGACGAATCTTCCAATTTGATTTTGGGTGATGATATAGATGGGCCCAATGCTTCCATTTATAATATTATAGCCATAAATACAAATGGGTTGACTCCATTTGCAGGTAACCCACAAGTAGGAAGTGGTTTATTGGCAAATGAAATAGCTGATGATGCATGGACAAATACTACTTTAACTCCTGTTTCAGTGGTATATAAAGTTGTACCTGTATCTGCAATTGGTTGTCAAGGAAATCCGTTTACGGTTACTTTAACTATTAATCCACAAATTAATATAGGACTAGCAACTACACCGATAACATGTTATGGAGCAAATAATGCAACAATAACCTTAACGGTTACAGGAGGTACACCAGGTTCACCATCTTATACTGCACAATGGGATAATTTAGCTACAGGATTTTATCAAAATAATTTATCTGCTGCTACTTATGTTATACTTATTACAGATAGTAAAGGATGTACCAAATCTGTTAGCGAAAATATTCCAGAAGCTCCAATATTTACGGTAAATCCAGTTTCAACAAACATCTCTTGTTTTGGTGCTCATGATGGAAGCATTAATTTAAATTTAATTGGAGGTATTTCAAAACTTGCAATAACTTGGAGTGATGATAGTACAGCAGGATTAACTAGAAATAATCTAGCATCTGGAACTTATACTGCAACTATTTCGGATGGCACCCCTTGTTATATTAAAAGAGACTTTACCATTCTAGAACCCCAACTTTTAGTTATATCAGCTATTCCTACCGATGCATTAAACTGTATTGATGCCAATAGTGGCGGAATTAATTTAATGGTTTCTGGTGGTACTCCCCCATTTAAATATGCTTGGTCAAATGGTGAAACAACAGAGGATTTAAACAATATTTCTGCAGGAAATTATTTGGTTACGGTAACCGATGCTAATGGCTGTTCAAAACAGGCTCAATATAACATTAATAGGCCTCCACCCATAGTGATTGGAGTGGTGACCCAAATCATTTCTGACTGCGCAACAAAGTTTGTTAAACAAACATTTACTGCTGCGGTTTCCGGCGGACTTCCTCCTTATAATTTGAATTGGTCAAGCGGTACTATAAGTGGCATTAACAATGAGACAATGTACACTCCTACAAACGGAATGGTCATTCTAAATGTTACAGACGCTTTAGGATGTAGCGACAATTATTCCTTTAATGTAGACATTCCCGTAGTACTGGGAACCCCTTCATTTAATGGTACTTCTTTTGCTTATTCAACATATGGCAATTATTCCATAAATGACCCAATACAGTTTACTAATACGTCCACAGGCGATTACGTCTCTATATTATGGGATTTTGGCGACGGCACGTTTTCAACAGACTTAAACCCTATTCATACCTTCATCAATCCAAAAGATTATGTGGTTACACAAACCGTTACTTATCCTTTTGGATGTGTCTATGTAAAGAAAATTACTTTTGTAGTGGAAAAAGGTTATTTACTAGTTGTTCCAAATGCTTTTACCCCAAACAACGATTTGCTGAATGACACTTTTAGACCCGTTACTAAAGCTTTATACAACCTTCGACTTGATATTTATGATACTTTGGGCTCCATGATTTATTCGGAGACTAGTGACATTTTGAAGGGTTGGGATGGTAAAATAAAAGGGCAGAATGCAGAAAACGGCAATTACTACTGCAAGGTTAGTGGGGAAACTTTTTATGAAACCACCATTACTGAAAATCACCCTTTTATATTACTCAAATAAGCCTCAAAGAGAATGAAACTAAAACTTGTTTTATATATACTATTGACTTCCCTTTCTATCATGGAAATGAAAGCGCAAGACCCAATTTTTACGCAATACTATTTTGTTCCTGAGACTCAGAATGGCGCATTTACAGGAGCCATAAACACCCTCAATACAGGTATTCTGCATCGGACACAATGGCCTAATGGAGCTAGAAGACTGGACACCGATTATGCATTTATCAATGGCTCCATTGGAAATTTATTGGAAGATTCTCGTCCGTATGATTCCAATCTTCAAAATATTGGATTAGGCATGACTATTTTAAACCAGCATGAGGTTTTTACAGATTATAATTATACTCAAATCAATGGTTTATTTTCTCTAAATCTAGATCTAGATAATTTTTCTTCTGGATTAAGAATAATTTTAGGATTAGAAGGAGGTTATGGAACAAAAAATTTTAATTCAAAAGGCCTATTGTTGGAGGACCAAATTGACATTAACAATGGTAGTATTGGTAGTGGAAGCACGGATCCCACTCTATTAGGCCTTAGGGACAAGTTCGGGTTTTTTGATATTTCCTCTGGATTTTTACTTTATAACAATGACTTTTGGGTTGGTTCCTCACTGAAGCATCTAAACACACCCAATATAGCCTTTGACTCTGAAGGTAAGGTGCCATTAGATATGAGTTTTACTCTTCAGAGTGGGTATTCATTTGATCTGGACAGAAATCCAAGTTTTTGGTTCTTGCCGGATAATTCAAAATTAGTCCTTACATCAAATTTCATGAAACAAGGACAATATAATCGATTGGATTTTGGAAGTATTGTTCATTTAAATACATTTATTCTAGGAGCCATTGCAGCAACAAATCCTATGATGAAAAGTTCCAACAGTCATTTTCTAACATCGGTAAATCTAATTGGCTCTATAAAAATATACAACTTCACTTTTGGTTATTCCTATGATATAAGTACTTCAAATATAGAAAATACCCAAGGGGTTCATGAATTTTCCTTGACTTGGCAGATAGGCCGAGAATGTCATAGTTGTAATAATTATTTAGTAAGAAGACCATGGGGCAGAAATTATGATTAAAATATCAAATCCATTTTAAATCTAAATATTCAATTAAAACGGAATCAAAAAACAAATGATTTATTGGTTGAGTTTAAGTTTTACAAAAAATTAAAAATTATTTCTCAAATGAGGAACGAACTCAAACAATTGTATAATGATTTCAATTATTTTTTTTCTAATTGACGTTAGTCGAGAAAAAATAAATATTCTCGGCTGACGTTAAACATAGAATTGAACAGTTTCAATAAAAGAATTAATATTAAAACAACGTTAATTCTTATTCTGCCATCTTGTCATATTTATCGAAATTGCTTTATCTTTGTACTTTGAAAACACATGATGGAAAAGATTATTGAAGAAAGCAAACAAGGCCAAAGTCTTGTCCTGGAACACAAACCCGAGAATACAAAAAAACTCTTTATAGAAAGTTACGGTTGCGCGATGAATTTTTCGGATAGCGAAATCGTGGCTTCGATTCTGTCATCGAATGGATACAATACCACTCAAACTTTGGAAGAAGCCGATTTAGTTTTGGTAAATACCTGTTCCATTCGCGACAAAGCGGAACAAACGGTTCGAAAACGCTTGGAAAAATACAACGCGGTGAAACGCGTTAATCCAAAAATGAAAGTGGGCGTTTTAGGCTGTATGGCAGAACGTTTGAAAAGCCAGTTTTTGGAAGAAGAAAAAATTGTAGACCTTGTGGTTGGTCCAGATGCTTACAAGGATTTGCCTAATTTATTGGCAGAAGTCGAAGAAGGACGCGATGCCATCAATGTTATTTTGTCTAAAGACGAAACCTATGGCGATATTTCTCCTGTGCGTTTGATGAGCAATGGTATTACGGCATTGGTTTCCATCACTCGAGGCTGTGATAATATGTGCACGTTTTGTGTGGTTCCTTTCACTCGTGGACGTGAAAGAAGTAGAGAACCGCAAAGCATTATGAAAGAAATTCAGGATTTGTGGGATAAAGGTTTTAAAGAAATCACGCTTTTGGGACAGAATGTAGATAGTTTTCTTTGGTATGGCGGCGGACTGAAAAAAGATTTCGTCCACGCCACCGAAATGCAAAAAGCAACAGCAGTAGATTTTGACCAGTTATTAGAAATAGTGGCCGTTGGTTTCCCTAAAATGCGCATTCGGTTTTCGACGTCTAATCCGCAAGACATGCACGAAAGCGTGTTGCATGTTATTGCGAAACACGACAATATTTGCAAACAC
>CANHNG010000172.1 GCA_947461915.1 Flavobacteriaceae bacterium | reverse complement strand
TAAAAATCCTAGGAAAATTTAATTTCAAATCAATTCCATATTCTGAGACATTAAAGAAATTATTTTTTGGATTTGCCAAATCTTTGGAGGAACCAATAGTTCCGCGTGCTGCAATTTCAAATGTTTCGGCGCCATTAAAAATATTTCGGATAGAAAGTGAGGTTGACCCTCCAATACCAATGTCTTGAATGTTCGAATGGGTCAAATCGAATGAGCTTCCAAAACTAAATTTTTTGCGAGGGGTCAGATATATTTTTGCAATCAAAGAATGTGCTGTCGGATCTCTTTTATCCATCTCATATTGAATGGCTGGATAATTGAAAATTTTAAGGTTGTTTAAATATCGAGAGCTTAAAACAGTTTTGTTGTCGGCAAATAAACCTCCTTTTGTAATAAAAACAGCGTCGGTTATAGCGCGTGGTTTGTACTTCAATTTGTTGTTGCTGTACAAATGAAAGTTGTTGTAGAGAGTGCTATCGGAGATTGTGTTGGTATTGGTGGGCGAGTAATCGGTGTAAATATGCACATCGCTTATCTTGTATATTTTGAAAGGTTCGGTTTTAGTGGAATCGTTTTCTTGATAGGAATAATCGTTTATCATCAAATTCACGCTCGCCTTATTCTCTTTGCTAATGGTATCGATGTCAAAAGTCACATTATTAGGCTGAAAATGATACACACCATTGTTTCTAAAATAGTCTGAAATCCTATTTTTTTCCGTATCAAAATAGGTGGTATTGTATTGTTTGCCAGATTTTAGAAGACAGTTTGATTTTGTTGCCTGAAACATCGAGTCTAAAACCGGCGTCTGGATGGTTGTTTTCAAAGAATCTAAAAAATAGGGCTTTCCCGTAGTTACGGTATATTTTATTTTAGCTTTTTTAGCTTTTAAAGTGTCTGATTTATAAGATGCTTTTACATTAAAAAAGCCATCGTTAAAATAATAGTATTTCAATCTAAGTATTGATTTATTTGTTTTTGCGGTATCAATGATAACGGGTGGCTCACCAGTTTTTTTCAAGAAATCATGAATGCCGTGATACCAAAAAGATTTCCCAAGCCGATCCACTTGTTTTGCGGAAAGCCATTTCGATTTCCGTTCGTGTTTTCTGGGATTATTGGTAAACTTGGCTTGGTAAGTAGAGTCTGGATTTGGATTGGCAAGGTTAAATAAATTCAACCGCAAATGATTGCCAAGTAGGCTGCTGTTTGGTTTTTGATAGAGTTGATTAACGACATTTTCATCTTTACTGGCTTTGCCATTTACCAAAATTTTATTTTTAGTCAGGAGGTATTTGCCGTTTGGAACTCGTTTCACGGTATTACATGCCGCGATTATAGTTGCAATTAGAATAAATGCTGCTATTTTTGTGCTAATCTTTTTCAAGTGTTCGAAAATATTTAATTCAAAAGTACATTATTTTATGCTTAGTAAAAACCAAATAAAACTTATAACAAGTTTACAGCAAAAAAAACAGCGATTTGCCAATCAATTGTTTTTTGCCGAAGGCATAAAGGTAATTCAAGAATTGGTAGAATCAAATTTTGAATTGGTTCATTTGTACTCTACCCAGAACGATTTTGAGGAAGTTTCCCAGGACAAAAAAACACTAATTTCAGCAAATGAATTGAAAAAAATTAGCGCTTTGGCAACTCAAAATTCTTGTTTGGCAGTTTTTAGAATTCAAGCCGATAAAAAAATAATCGAATCGGGATTAATTCTCGCTCTTGATTCCATCCGTGATCCAGGAAATTTAGGGACCATATTGCGATTGTGCGACTGGTTTGGTATTGATCAAATAGTGTGCTCCAAGGACGCTGTCGATATTTACAATCCAAAGGTAGTTCAGGCGACCATGGGTTCTATCGCCAGGGTTAATGTAAATTATATTGATTTGGAAAATTTTATTGGCAAAACTCAATTACCCGTTTTTGGCACTTTTATGCAGGGGAGTACGATTTATAAAACGGATTTGCCTCAAGAAGGCATTATTGTTATGGGCAATGAAGCCAACGGAATTTCTCCAGAACTTGAAAAATTAATCAAAAACAGGTTGACCATTCCTCGATTTGGTTCCCTTCAAAAAACAGAAAGTTTAAATGTTGCGACCGCCACCGCAATTGTTCTTAGTGAGTTCCGAAGAAGTTAGTTTCATGGTGGGTGTTTCGATTTTCTAAGGAGATATAAAACGGAACATTGTTTTTTAGTGAAAAGCAAAATTGATGAAAACAGCTCTGGTTTTCATTGATTCTACATTCCCTGTCCAAGGACTATTTAAGTCATCATTGTCGCGAATTAATTCGTCGTTAAGTCCAAAAACGCCCCTGATAGAAGGCGAGAAAATAAAATATTCAGAAAAGATATCGATGCCAAAACCCAATTCATAATTTTGAGTCCAGGGCTTTACCCTAAAACGTTCTTCTACATTGTCATCTTGTGATTTTGAATTACTTGATAAATTCAAGGTGGTTGATACCCCACCTAAAATATAGGGCCGAACATTTCCTGTTCTAAGGGCCAAAAATTTCAGTAATAAAGGGAAATGGAGATAGGTGCTGTTTACTTCCCTTAGTTTGTCTGAGGAAGTAGGAGTAAATGGATTTGGTAGTGTTGAAAAATAACTTTCAGGATATTGTAAATCCCTTTTTGTGTAGTAAAGTCCGGGTTCAAATCGCAAACTCACGTATTCTTGAAGCTTTAAATCGGCCACAAGTCCCACATTGAATCCAGTGCTTTTTTTTATGAGAATATCTTCACCGACTGTTTTGTAATCAATTTTGAAATCATAGGAATTAAAACCCAAGTAAAACCCAAAATAAACCCTTTGTTTTTGAAAATTTTCCAGATTGATAATAGGGTCCTTGCTAAACATGCTTTTGGCAAATTGAGCGTGTCCTTTTATATTTAGGGTCAATATAAGAAAGATAACTATTTTTTTCATAGGTAAGCGAACTATTTTCAATACTATTTTTTGGTTGCCGAATAGATGGTGGCAACTCCGAATGTTTGCGGCATAGCCTTAACCTCTATAAACCCAATTTCTCTCAAAATATTGTTCAAAGCTTCGCCATAAGGAAAAGCTGCTGCCGACTCTGAAAGATAGCCATAGGCAACGTTGTCCTTAGAGAATAATTTTCCTATAATAGGCAGTATGTTTTTGCTGTAAAAAGTATAGCCCTGCTTGTATGGGTTTTTGTCTGGCACAGAAGTTTCAAGGATGACAAATACCCCGTTTGGTTTTAATACCCTTAAAATTTCAGCCAATCCTTTTTCTAAATTCTCGAAATTTCTAACACCAAATGCCACCGTAATTGCATCGAAATAACTGTCCTCAAACGGCATTTCTTCTGAATCGGCCAAAACCATTTCTATGGTGTTGGACAAGTTTTTGTATTGAATTTTTTTTCTTCCCACTTCAAGCATTCCTGCCGAAATGTCTAAGCCAATTATTTTAGGAGCCTTAGTTTGCGCCATCAAAATGGCCAAGTCGCCCGTTCCTGTGGCGATGTCCAGAATGGTTTTGGGGTTTGATTGGGTGACAATTTGCAACACTTTTTTACGCCATTTTATATCTATACCAAAGGAAATGACCCGATTAAGACGATCATAATTTTCAGATATGGTATCAAACATTTGTGCTATTTGTTCTTTCTTGCTTAAGGTTGAATTTTTGTAAGGCGTTATGTTTTCCGGCATTTTTCTGAAATTTGAGGCAAAGGTAGCCTAGATTTTTGTATTTAGATTTTATTTTTTTCGGACAAATGTTTGAAAAGTATAATCAAAAAGATGTCTTTCGTCTTTTTGATGAAACGTCTCGGAGGTTAACTCCCAAATTTCAGGATCTATTTCTGGAAAATAGACATCTGCATCAAAAGAATGATGCACCCGTGTGATGTCAAGCTGGTCAGCAAAAGAAATAGATTGTTGGTAAATTTCGCCACCCCCTATAATATATAGGTTTTCGTTAATTGGACAAACGGAGAGGGCTTTTTCTATATTTTGAACAACGACACACCCTTCGTACTCGAAATCATTTTGTCGTGTAATAATTACGTGAGTCCTATTAGGCAAAGGTTTTGGGAAGCTTTCAAAGGTTTTTCTTCCCATGATGATATGGTGACCTGAGGTAATTTCCTTGAAACGCTTGAAATCATTGGGTAAATGCCAGAGTAAATCGTTATTTTTCCCTAACGCATTATTTTCGGCCACAGCCGCAATCATAATAACCATATTCTATTGAGGATTGGATGGGGTTTCGTTATTTGTCTTCGTTTGCAATTGGTCTATTTTTTTCTGTTGTAAAGCCATAAGTCTCTCTATTTGCTCCCTTTCCCAATCTTTATTCATAAAGCGGTCAGTAATGTACACTTTTATGAAGTGGAGGATAAACAAGAAGAACCAGAGTGTGATTACCCATGTAGCCCAATTTGAAGTAAAGCCAAAAACCAAAAAATGGTTGGCAATGAATAAAAAGATACTTCCCAACAAGAACAAAACAAAATGAAAATAGAGCCTCTTTTTTTGGTCTATTCTTTTTCTGGCATATTCGTAGCGTTCGTGTTGTTCTATTTCCATTTGCCCAAATTTTGTTTATAAAGGTAAAATTTATTTTGAAAAGTCACTATTTTTAATCTGTCATTATTTAATCAGAAAACGTTTTCCGTTTTTGAATCTAAGATAAATAACCAATTATTATTAGGAATATGACCGAAAATTAAGAAATATTTTGCCGTACCCCTAAAACTTCATCGAAGAGGTTGAAATTTACAACATCTAGGTTATCTTTATATTATAATTCTAAAAATGAAATAGTTATGTCTGTAAAAAAACAATTTGTTAAAACAAAACCAGTTTGTAAAGTTACATTTTCAGTAGAAGCAAAAGAGGCAGTTACCGCTTCAGTTGTGGGAGATTTCAACAATTGGAATCAGAGAGAAGGAGAATTGTC
>CANHNG010000171.1 GCA_947461915.1 Flavobacteriaceae bacterium | reverse complement strand
TTGCAGCAGGAAGAAGTTCATTTATTCCTTTAGTACCAAATGATTCTGCCGAAAATAAAGCAAAAAACAGAAGAACTCGTATTGTTGTATTGCCGAAAATAGATGAGTTCTATGATATGATTGAAAAAGAAATGAAAAAACAATCTAAATAATTAGTGTTCAGTGAACAGTAATTAGTGTTCAGTAAGTTTATAATAAGTAAAACGTCTTGAATTCATCAAGACGTTTTTTATGGTTAATAAATTCAAATTTTAAATCTTCTAAAACTGAACACTAATTTTCTGAATACGTAACACTTTTAAAGAATATCCAAACTCCCCTTACCTTCCCTAACAACAACGGGTTCGTCTCCAGAGAGATCAATAATGGTGGAGGCCAGATTGTCACCGTAACCGCCATCAATAACTATATTGACAAGGTGTTGCCATTTCTCGAAAATAAGCTCCGGGTCGGTGGTGTATTCTATCACTTCGTCTTCATCATGAATCGAGGTAGAAACAATAGGATTGCCCAATTGACGGACGATTTCCAGAGCAATATTATTATCGGGAATACGAATTCCGACCGTGGTTTTCTTTTTGAATTCCTTAGGCAACTTGTTATTTCCGGGTAAAATAAAAGTGTAGGGACCGGGTAAAGCTTTTTTTAACAATTTAAAAGTTGCAGTATCTACTTGCTTCACATAATCAGAAAGATTGCTTAAATCGCAGCATATAAAGGAGAAATTGGCCTTTTCCAACTTCACACCTTTAATCTTGGCAATGCGTTCCAAAGCTTTGGTATTGGTAATATCGCATCCTAAACCGTAAACAGTATCAGTTGGATATATAATCAAACCGCCTTCTTTTAAAACCTTCACGACTTTGGCAATTGCCGCTTCATTGGGTTTGTCTTCGTATATTTTTATGAACTGTGCCATTTTTAGCTTAACGTTTAAATTTATCCCAATATACAACTTGAAACTTGAAACAAATTTTTAGCCAATCACATTCAATTTCGCAAATCGCAACAATAGTTTCTTGATGCCGCCTACTTCAAATTTGATTTCTGCTTTTTTGTCTGCTCCAACACCTTCCAGATTCAATACTTCTCCTTTGCCAAAACGCTCGTGCATCACGATATTTCCGGCGACCAGTTTATTATCAAATAAATTGGCTGATCCAGAATTACTCGCAACCGGTTTTAATTTCCGAATGTTGATGTCTGATTTTGGTGAGTTCTCCGTAACATATTTTGGTGGTGCTCCTGCAATAGGCTTGGCCAAACGCAATTTCGATTTATCGATGTCTCCAAAAATATCACTATCAATCATTGGTTTATAGCGATAATTATTTTCCTCCGGAGTGAGATATTCCAAATATTGCCCATCGATTTCCTCGATAAACCGCGAAGGTTCACTATCAGTCAGTTTTCCCCAACGGTAGCGGGATTGGGCGTACGTCAAATAGGCTTGATGTTCCGCTCTGGTCAATGCCACGTAAAACAAACGTCGTTCTTCCTCGAGCTCACTTCGGGTGCTCATACTCATAGCACTTGGAAATAAATCTTCTTCCATTCCCACGACAAAAACATATGGAAACTCTAACCCTTTGGCCAAATGTATGGTCATCAAAGCCACACGATCTTCGTCGCTAGTATCTTTATCCAAATCGGTTGCCAAAGCCACATCTTCCATGAACTCTGACAATGCACCTCGAGCACCATCAATCTCTCTTTGACCCTCAGTAAAATCTTTGATTCCGTTTAATAATTCCTCAATATTTTGAATTTTTGCCATTCCTTCCGGAGTCGCATCTTTCTTTAATTCTTGTATCAATCCCGTTTTCTTGGCCACGTGATCCGTAATAAAAAAGGCATCTTGATTTTCGTTAATCACTTGAAAACTCTGAATCATGGTCACAAAATCTTGTAGTTTTTGCTTCGTTCCTGAGTTTAGTTTCAGGTCGATTTTATCAATATTCTGCATCACTTCGAAGATGGAACGCTTGTAATGATTGGCCGCCACAGTCAATTTTTCGACTGTTGTATCACCGATTCCACGAGCAGGATAATTGACAACCCGAATCAAGGCTTCTTCATCTTTTGGATTGATAACCAATCTCAAATAACATAAAACATCCTTGATTTCTTTTCTTTGGTAAAAAGACAAACCACCATAAATTCGATACGGAATATCGCGTTTTCTCAATGCATCCTCCATTGCTCGAGATTGTGCATTGGTTCGATATAGGATGGCAAATTGACCATTGAGCATTTGGTTTTGCATCTTTTGTTCAAAAATGGTGCTGGCCACAAAACGTCCTTCCTCTGCATCTGTCAAACTACGGTGCACTTTTATCTTGGCACCATCGGTATTGGCAGTCCAAACAATTTTGTCGAGTTTGGTTTTGTTTTTATCTATAATCGAATTAGCTGCTTCGACAATGTTTTTCGTCGAACGGTAATTCTGTTCCAATCGAAAGGTTTTCACGCCCTCATAATCCTTTTGGAAATTCAGTATGTTGTTGATATTGGCACCCCGAAACGCATAAATACTCTGTGCATCATCACCCACAACGCATATATTTTGGAATTTATCCGACAAAGCACGGACAATCAAATACTGTGAATGATTGGTATCCTGGTACTCATCGACCAAAATGTAGCGAAAACGGTTCTGGTATTTGGCCAAAACTTCCGGGAAACGAGTCAGCAATTCATTCGTTTTCAATAATAAATCATCAAAATCCATGGCACCTGCCTTAAAACAGCGTTCCACATAATTTTGGTAAATTTCTCCCAAACGAGGTTTTTTACTCATCGCATCGGCTTCCTGCAATTCGGGATTATTGAAATAGGCTTTTACGGTTATCAAGCTGTTTTTATAACTGGAGATTCGGCTTAAAACTTGCTTGGGTTTATATACATCCCGATCCAATTGCATTTCTTTAATCACAGCTGAAATCAATCGAACGGAATCTTGGGTATCATAAATCGTAAAATTTGAGGGGTAACCCAACTTATCCGATTCAGAACGTAGAATCCTAGCAAAGACCGAGTGAAAAGTTCCCATCCAAAGATTCTTGGCTTCATTAGACCCCACGATATCGGAGATACGCTTTTTCATTTCACGCGCCGCTTTGTTGGTAAAAGTCAAGGCCAAAATACTAAAAGCATCCACCCCCAAGCTCATCAAGTAAGCAATTCGAATCGTCAACACACGTGTTTTTCCAGAACCGGCACCAGCAATAATAATCATGGGTCCGTCCTTTTGCAATACGGATTCACGTTGGGCTTCGTTAAGTTGGTCAATGTATTTGCGCATAAAAAAATTTAATATGAATGCAAAAATAAGGATTTAAGAATTAAAAAAAGATTGGTTTTTCTATTTATAAAATACGTCATATCCAAACCGCATTAAGGTAACGATGACAACCACCAAAAAGAATATTCGGATGAACTTATTCCCTTTTTTGATGGCTAGTTTTGCGCCTATCCAACCGCCGGTAGCATTACAAAAAGCCATTGGGATTGCAATTGCCCATATGATCTTTCCTTTCAATACAAACAAACAAATCGAACCGAAATTGGTCGCTAGATTCACCATTTTTGCATTGGCGGAAGCGTGTAAAAAATCAAAGCCCAGCAAGGCAATGAATGCCAAAACTAAAAAACTTCCTGTTCCAGGACCAATAAAACCGTCATAAAAGCCCACTGTAAAGCTGATGACGACAGCATAGAAAATTTGAGTTGTGGCAGAATGTGTTTTTACAACATGCTGCCCAAAGTTTTTCTGGGCATAAGTGTAAACAACTAAAAGCGATAAAACAACCAGTAAAAGTGGTTTCATAAAATCATTACTTACATAAGTCAATACAGTAGAACCCAAAAAAGCCGATGGAACCGCCAAAAGCATCATGATAATTAACAGCCTCCAGTTCATATCCACTTTTTTGAGGTATTGATTTGCGGCAAAAGAAGTACCACTAAAAGCAGGTATTTTTAATGTACCAATAATGGACGAAACGGCAAGATTAGGCAACAAAATCAATGCCACTGGGGTTTGAATTAATCCGCCTCCACCCACAATGGCATCAATGAACCCAGCGAAAAAGGAGGCAATACAAAGTAAAATTATGATGTAGGTTTCCATGTTTTATAAAATTTAACCAAATGTACTCTTTAAGTTTATTGGTTTATTCGTTAATTTGCCTTCGGTTAATAAAAAAAATCAAATCTTAGATGGACTCAACTCGAATAATAGAATTAGTAAGTTATACTTTGCCCACTCTTATAATGGGATTTGTACTGTATCATTTTATTGAACTATATACAAACAACGAAAAAGAGAAAAGAAACTATTTGCTACAAAAGGAATCAAAACCAGACGTTTTATCCTTGCGTTTGCAAGCCTATGAGCGCATGACCTTATTTTTGGAACGGATCAATCCAAGTCAATTATTAGTAAGAATCACTCCTATATCAGACGATAAAAATGACTATGCCAACTTTGTAATTGCTCAAATAGAGCAAGAATACGAGCATAATTTGGCACAACAAATTTATATTTCAGACGAATGTTGGTCAACAATTACCACTGCCAAAAACGCCACAATTCAATTGATCTTAATGGAAACAAAAAACGAAAAAATAAGTGATGCCAATCAATTGAGAGAAGTTGTATTAAAAGAATTGTTGAACAAACAATCTCCTAGTGGTGCTGGGTTGATTTTCCTTAGAAATGAAGTGCGTCAATTATGGTAACTCATTATTCCTTCAACAACCGATTCAGTTGAAATTGCTCCTTCTCGTTCAAATCAGGTAAAATTCTTTCAAAAGAAATTCTCATTTCCTGATTTTTAAGTAAAGTTCGGATGTTATCCCTGCCGAATTTTGAAAATTGCCATAAGTGATGCGTGGTTGTGTTGGTCAAATTTTTCAAAACAACGTCGTTTGTAAAATGAAACTCAATCAGTTTTTCCAATACATTTTGCCTT
>CANHNG010000170.1 GCA_947461915.1 Flavobacteriaceae bacterium | reverse complement strand
TGGATTTCAATCCTTTTTGTTCATCTACCATTGCTGAGTAATAATCCAGATAAACAATCTCATTTGCATCTGTATACTCGTATATCATTTTATTCAGAGTCACAATCTTTTCTGCGGGCTCAAGTCCTTGTCTCCAATAAAAATCAAAAACGGGAAGTACGGAACATAGAATCACTTTGATGTTGTTTGCCTTGGCTAATTCAACCATCGAAAAAATATTGTTGGCTATCATTTCAAGTGTTGAAGGTCCCGTGTTTTGTGCAATGTCATTGGCACCAGCCAACAACACCACAACTGATGGCTTCAGGGCAATAACATCTGCTCTAAAACGAACCAACATTTGTGGACTAGTTTGTCCGCCTATACCTCTGTTAATATATGATTTTTCAGAAAAAAAACTAGGATGAACAACAGACCATAACTCGGTTATGGAATCCCCCATAAATACTATTCTTTTTTCCCTAAGTTTCAATGGACTTAGTTTATCATTCTCAGTTTGATATCGATTTAAATAAGGCCAGTCTTGAGATTGTAAATATTCTGTCATAAAAAGCTAAAAATAAGATTTGAAAATTAACTTTAATCAAACAAATCAGAAGATAAATAACGATCCCCTCGGTCGCAAATAATAGCGACAATCACTCCGGATTCCATTTGGCTTGCTAGTTTTAGCGCCACAGCAACAGAACCACCACTACTCATACCCGCAAAAACGCCTTCTTCTTTAGCCAATCGTTTAGTCATTTCACGAGCTTCCTGTTCACTGACTTCTATAATCGTATCCACTTTTGAAGCATCAAATATTTTAGGTAAATATTCTTGTGGCCATTTCCTAATACCCGGAATTTGGGAACCATCACTGGGTTGTGCTCCCACGATTTGTATTGCTGGATTTTTCTCTTTCAAATAGGTAGAAGTACCAATAATAGTACCTGTAGTTCCCATCGCCGCAACAAAATGAGTAACAGTCCCTTCGGTATCATTCCAAACTTCTGGCCCTGTTGTTTTGTAGTGTGCTTTCCAATTGTCGGCGTTGGCGAACTGATTCAGCATGACGTAACCGCCTTGTTCCATTTTTTTATCTACGTAATCTCTAGAACCTATGATTCCTAAACTTGCTGGGGTCAAAATAACTTTGGCTCCATACGCTAGCATTGTTTGTGTACGCTCTTTAGTCGAATCTTCGGGAAGAACCAGTTCAATTTCTATATTGAATAATTGGGCAATCATGGCCAAGGCAATTCCGGTATTGCCGCTGGTGGCTTCAATAAGTTTGTCCCCTTTTTTAATATCGCCTCTTTCTATGGCTGAAGCAATCATATTGTAAGCCGCACGATCTTTCACGCTGCCACCTGGATTATTCCCTTCCAGTTTCAACAAAAGCTTGACATTAGGATTTTTTACCAAATTAACACTTTCCGCTAGGGGTGTATTGCCAATTAGGTCTAATAATTTTTTGTGTTGCATGCTATTTTAATTCTTTTATTTTTACCTCTGTAATAGTGGTGTTGGTCACCAGAGATTTTTCTGGGATGGATTTTGTAATCCAAGTGTTTCCGCCAATAACACTATCCTTTCCAATAATAGTTTCCCCTCCCAAAATTGTTGCATTGGCATAAATACAAACATTTTTTTCTACTGTGGGATGTCTTTTTGAATTTTTCATCTCTTTGCTGACACTCAAAGCTCCCAAAGTTACCCCTTGATATAATTTAACGTTTTTTTCAATGACAGTGGTTTCCCCGATAACAATTCCAGTAGCATGGTCAATGAAGAAAGGGGATGCAATTGTCGCTCCTGCGTGAATGTCTGTTCCCGTGATTTGATGCGCATATTCACTCATCAATCTGGAAAAAAGCAACATATCCAACAAATACAATTCATGGCTTAATCTATAAATGGCAATGGCATAAAATCCTGGATAACCCAAATATACTTCTTCTATACTATTAGAAGCGGGATCATTTTCTAAAATGTACTCTGCATCGCTTTTTAGTTTTTCAAGAACAGAAGGCAATTTTTCAAGAAATTGACTCCAAACCCCATCGCATAATTCTTGTGATTTTTTTGAAGCAATTTTTGATATTTCCTTGAAGGATTTTTCAAGTTCCTCAACACTTTCAGTTAATGAATCATTTGCATCAAACAAGGCATAGAATAGCTTCTCAGTAAAGGCTTGTACTTTTGTCTTAATACCGTAATTGATAGAAGAGTGGCTTTTTAGCGCAGCAATATTTTGTATGATTTGGTCTTTTGTCACAATATTAGAGTTGAATTGTTAGTATAGGTCGTAAAAGTAAGGTGTTTTTAGAAATTGCAGCAACAATTAGTTGAATAAATTCACCAATTATTAGAATGAAAAACCACAAAGAAGCATAGTTACAACACCATTTATGCAATTTTCATTTTTAAAATTTGTAAATTAGCTTGAGAATAATCGCTACTGGAAGAAATTCCACTTTCATGAAATACACCAAGTAAACTAATGTCAATTTTAGTATTACAATCCAATAAAAAAAAGCGAAAAATGAAGAGTCGAATAAAACTACAAAACAAAATTAGTCGTTTTTGGAAACTACTTGGGCCTGGTCTTGTAACTGGAGCTAGTGATGATGACCCCTCCGGCATTGCGACCTATTCTCAAGCGGGTGCGGCTTATGGACTTTCGACGTTATGGACCTCTCTGATTGCCTTTCCACTTATGGCTGCTATTCAACAAATGTGTGCCCGAATAGGCTTGGTTACCTCCCATGGATTGACCGGGACACTTAAAAACAATTACCCAAGACCCGTTTTATACCTGATGCTTTTATTCAGTTTTCCCGCAATTGTTATGAATATTGGTGCTGATATTGCTGGGATGGGTGCTGTGGGAAACCTCTTGTTTCCGTCTATTGATGCCTCTTATTTAAGCGTCTTGTTTACTATTTTGCTTTTGGGATTAATCATTTATTTGCCATACCATAAAATTGCGTCTACCCTCAAATATCTATGCATCGTAATGTTAGTTTATTTTATTGTGCCTTTTTTATACAAACAAGATTTTGTGTTAATTCTTAAATCTACTTTCATTCCTACCCTTAAATTCAACAAAGAGTTTATGGGGATTCTTGTGGGGATTCTTGGAACCACTATCTCACCCTATCTCTTTTTTTGGCAAGCATCAGTCGAGGTGGAAGAAATGAATGACCGGAAAAAACATCTTATAGTGAACAAAAAGATTATTCACGAAATAAACGAAGATGTTGATTTTGGAATGTCTTTTTCTGGTTTTGTGATGTACTTTATTATTCTCACCACGGGCACCGTTTTATTTAAAGGCGGAATTCATCAGATTGACACCGTAGAGCAGGCAGCTATAGCATTAAAACCATTGGCAGGAAATTTGGCTTACCTTCTTTTTGCAGTTGGTATAATTGGCACTGGACTGATTGCAATTCCTGTTTTGAGTGGTTCACTTTCTTATATTATAACGGAAACTTTCGGATGGAAACAAGGATTGGACAAGAAATTCCACGAAGCAAAAGCATTTTATGGTGTTATCAGCATTTCGCTAATACTGGGACTTTCACTCAATTATGTTGGCATTTCACCCATTAATGCTTTAATTTATACCGCTATACTTTATGGCTTGACAGCACCCGTTTTAATTGCTATCATTCTTCACATTTCCAATAACAAAAAAATAATGGGGCGGTTTACCAATGGTTGGAAATCAAATGTGCTAGGAGGAATGGCATTACTCATTATGACCGCTTCTGCCTTAACGTTAATTTATTTACAACTGACGAGTGATTAAAAAATAAAAAAATGCCCGTGTATCGTTTCACTTTTTACATAATCGTCAATCACAGATTCTTTAAATGCCGAACGTTCTATAAAAATTACCCATTAGGGTCAGTTTGTGATTTTAATCTTAGCACATAAAAGTTTAGTAGGTTTAAATTAAAAAAGGTTATAGATATAGTCAAATATGCTAAAATTATAACCTTTTAAACTTAAAACCTTTTTCTTTAAAAAACAAAAATCGCTCTTTCGCTCATCATTTCGTTCACTTCACTGGCTACTTCTTCGATAACATCTACATTAGTGTGATCCACCAAAACTCTATCAATTAAATCAACAATAGTTTCCATGTCTGCTTCAACAAGTCCACGAGTGGTAATAGCGGCAGTTCCTACACGAATTCCGGAAGTTACAAATGGTGATTTATCATCAAAAGGAACCATATTTTTATTTACGGTAATTTCGGCTTTTACCAAGGCATTTTCGGCATCTTTTCCAGAAATGTTTTTGTTTCTCAAATCAATCAACATCATGTGATTGTCAGTTCCACCAGAAATAATTTCATATCCTCTTTTCACGAAAGCATCTGCCATAGCATTGGCATTTTTTTGCAATTGTAAAGCATAGGTAAAAAATTCATCTTGTAAGGCTTCACCAAAAGCTACTGCTTTGGCAGCAATAATATGCATTAAGGGCCCTCCTTGATTTCCTGGGAAAACTGCTAAATCTAATAAGGAAGACATCATTCTGATTTCTCCTTTTGGAGTAGTCAAACCAAATGGGTTTGGAAAATCTTTACCCATCATAATCAAACCACCACGAGGACCACGCAACGTTTTGTGTGTAGTAGTTGTAACAATATGGCAGTGTGGTAAAGGGTCATTCATCAAACCTTTGGCGATAAGACCTGCAGGATGTGAAATATCGGCTAATAAAATAGCCCCAACACTGTCGGCAATTACTCTGAAACGCTCAAAATCAATATCACGAGAATATGCCGAAGCACCTGCGATAATTAATTTTGGTTGCTCTTTTGTTGCTATTTCTTGAATTTTAGCATAGTCTAATCTTCCCGTCTCTTTGTCAACACCATAAAAGGAAGGGGTATATAAACGTCCTGAAAAGTTTACTGGAGAACCGTGAGTTAAATGCCCTCCATGAGACAAATCAAAACCTAAAATTTTATCTCCAGGTTTA